>JBAPYY010000723.1:0-5223 GCA_049284975.1 Occallatibacter sp. | reverse complement strand
GTGCTTTGGCGGAGATGATGCGCGAACTGAGATGTTCTGATTAGGCGGTCCGACAGAAACGGGCAAAACAGGCCTGAACCTCTGGGTCCCCCCTATTATCGAGAGGCTATTTGGACGAACTCTGTTTCAAATAACTGATTAAATCATGGCGCTCTTGAGGCTTGGAAACAAGAAAGTCCATGTTATTGCCCGGAAGGAACGCGTCGGGATCGGTAAGCCATTGCTCCAGTGACTTTTCGTCCCAGGTGATCCGCGACTTTTTCAATGTCTGGGAGTAGGCATAGTCCGCGACCGAGCCGGATGCGCGTCCGTAGACCCCTTGTAAATGCGGACCCTGGCGGTTCTTAGTCAGCGAATGGCATCCAGTGCAGCGTCTCTCAAAGAGTTGCCTGCCACGTTCAGGGTCGCCCTCGCCGGCAACCACTGCGCCCGCTTGAATAGCCCGCGTCCCGTGTGCCCACTGGTCGAATATCCTGAGGTCTGCATTCGTGATTCTCGCGTTCCAGTGAATCAATCGATATTGCATCGGAGGCATCTCATGCGACTTTGCCTCATGTACGACTTTTGCCTCAAGGGTCCGCTGCCGGCCCGCGGAGTAGGTGTTCCACAGGGAAAGATTCATGGCTTTTCAGGCTTCGACGATGTCGCGCTCCATGAGCCACGACACCGGAGCAAAGTAGCGATACAAAGGCGCATGGACCTGATTGGAGTGGCAATTTGCGCACTTTTCAAGCAGGATCGAACGCACCTCGGGTGGTACCTGCGAGTTGTTCAGAATGGGAGTCTCCGCGGACTTCGCCTCCTCAAGGCCCGCGTAACCAAAAGGGTGAACGCGGGCCAGTGCGAGCGAGGAAACGAAGGCAATTGCGCCACAGATCAATACGGTCTTTACACGATTCACGCCGGCCCCTCCAGCGACGAATCCACGATGGCCAGATGGCTGTGCCTGGCGATGTATCGGACCTCGGTGACGCCGAGAACGCTCTTCAACTTGCCGGCAGGCACCACCATCGGCCTGGCGTGCGGGGCCGTGCCTGGAGCAGGTTGAGGGAATGCCGTGGACATTGCGGTGTGGAACGCCAGGTTGCCTTCCACCTTTTGCGCGACCTGATGAATGTGCCCATTCAGCACCGTGACGCGTTAGCTTTATCGGATGGCGATATCGGGGAGTAGGACTGGCTGGGCGTTGCGCGCGGCCAGGGCGATCAGCAGACCAGAGCCAATAATCAGCGATCCACCAGCCAGCATGGGAAGACCCGGTTTGTCGTGCCAGACGAGGTAGGAGATCAGCGCACCGGTGAGCAACTGGGTGTAGTGATATTGCGATACGTTGCTGGCTGATGTGTGCTTGACGGCGACATAGAAGCTGAGCGTGCCGGCTGCGCAGAAGACGCCCATCATTCCCAGCGCCAGCCAGAGCGTGGGCGTGAGCGGCCGAGGGTGGAAACTGGTAAGCGCCAGACCGGCCATGGCCGTCACCAGGCCGGAACAGAAAGCAAGGCTCTCTGGCGATTCAGTGCGCGTAAGCACGCGAGACCAGACCATGTTGACCGAGAAGCAGGCGACGCACACAAGGCAACTTACGAGACCGATGAGATCGACGCGCTGAGCATGGGAACCGGGTGCGTTCCAGGGAGCGACTGCGATGACCACGCCGCAGAAGCCGGCGAGCAGGGCGAGAGCCTTCTTGGGTGTGATGCGTTCGTCAAGAAAGACGGCCGAGAGCAGAGAGATTACAAGAGGTGAGGTGAAGACAAGGATGTAGAACATGGTCAGTGAGAGATGGCGAAGGGCAATGACGACGCAGACGTTGTTCGTCATGTCCAGGAAGGCGCGCAGTACCTGGCGCACCACCGAGCGCGGACGCAGATTGCTGAGGTTGCGGCGTACAGCGGCATGCAGCGTGAGCGTAAGCGCCATGAAGAGACCCATGAAGGCGACGATCTCTTCGGGTGGCAGGCCGAATTGCCCGATCCACTTGATGCAACTATCGCCGAGCACCCAGCAGGTGAAGCCGAAGACAGCAAAAAAAATGGCGGTCAGGTCGGAGACACGGGCTTTCATCGGGACCCTTCGCTTCGAGGGGTGCGGGTTAGGGAGAATTTCCAATCAAACATCATGTAGTTTCAGGGTAGACGATTGGGGTGATCGGGGAAAAATGTCCAGATTCCTGAAGCTTAGGCGACTTCCGGCGACTATCTGGAAATCGCTTGATCACAGCCTTTGGAAGACTGCCACAATGAGATCCGCACGCCGTTGGAGATGACGGTAGGCCGCGCCTAGGCCGACGCTTTCTCTTTCCGCCGAAGCCGAGACCATTTCGATACTCGTTTGGCGACCGTGTGGTGAAAAGCATTTCAGGCTTTCGCAAGAAGCCGGAAGGCGCACTATGCAGTTCAACTGTACAGATAAACTGTATATATGTTATTGTTTCGTTATGGTAAAAACGTTTCCGAATGCGGACACGGCACTTGCATCCAAGCTTGCAGCAGAGTTGCGCACCACCTTAGGGCAACTGAAACGGAAGCTGCGACAGCACGGCGAGCGGTACGACCTCACATCGTCTCAGATTGCAGTGATTCTGCGATTGGAAAAGGACGGTCCGGCGACGGTATCGAGCCTTGCCAGGGCGGAGGGGATGCGTCCTCAGTCGATGAGCGCTGTTATCACTCCGTTGCAAGAAATGGGGTTTGTAGCGGGTGCTGCCGACCCGAACGATGGGCGAAAAATGCACATGTCGCTGACAAAAGCCTGCAAAAAGCAGATCGAGGACGGGCGTGCCGCTCGTCAGGACTGGCTGGCGCAAGCGATCCAGCAGAAACTCTCTCCGCAGGAACAGAAGAGGGTGGCTTCAGCCGCACGCCTGCTTGCGCGACTCACTGAGGACTGACCGTCCTGCCGCGAATCGGGTCATTCAAACTTCATTCACTCACGACGAGGAGCGCGTAACAATGAACTGGCTACATCTCGTGTCCTACTTTTTTGGAGGCCTGTTTCTGGCCAACGTCGTGCCGCATCTCGTCAGCGGCATTATGGGGAAACCCTTTCAGTCACCGTTCGCAAAACCTTCGGGAGAGGGTCTATCGTCCTCGACCGTGAATGTTCTTTGGGGCTTCGCGAACCTTGTCTTCGCCTATCTGCTTCTGTTGCGCGTCGGAAACTTCGATCTGCGATCCATCGCGTGCATTGCGCCGTTTGCGGCTGGCGCACTCATCATCAGCCTCTTTTCGGCACGGCATTTCGGCCAGTTTCACGGGGGCAACGCCCCGGAGCGCCCATGAGGAATCCGCTCGCCGGAGTTTTCCGCGCTCTGGAGAACTTCAACTTTAGCTTGTGGACGGCAGGCGGTCTGGTATCGAACATCGGGACCTGGATGCAACGCGTGGCGCAAGACTGGATCGTGCTGACGCAACTGACACGCCATGACGCGACTGCGCTCGGCATTGTCACAGGCTTGCAGTTCGCTCCGCAGTTGCTGTTGCTGCCCTGGAGCGGTTTGGCGGCGGACCGTCTTAACCAACGCAAGCTGCTGATGCTGACGCAAGCATCCATGGGTGTGCTTGCGGCCGCGCTGGGAATCCTGACGATCTCTGGCTACGTCCGGCTTTGGCATGTTTATGTGTTTGCCTTTGTCTTTGGCGCAGCCGCGGCGCTGGATGCGCCGGTGCGGCAAACCTTTGTCGGAGAGTTGGTGGGTGACGAACTCCTGCCCAATGCAGTCGCGCTCAACTCGACCTCGTTTTTTGCCGGTCAAATGATCGGCCCGGCTGTGGCGGGTCTGGTCATCGCACAGATCGGCACCGGATGGGCGTTTCTCTTGAATGGACTCTCCTTTGGCGCTGTCCTGCTCTCCATGGTTCTGCTGCGCGTTCAAGAACTCAGGACAAACGCGAGAGCTTCCCGCGCTGCAGGTGGCTTTATCGAAGGACTCCGTTATGTATGGGCCCGGCCGGATCTCCGATCGATTGTTGTCATGCTCGTTCTGATCGGGACATTCGGTTTCAATTTCCCGATCTTCATCTCCACCATGGCGGTGAGTGTCTTCCATACCGATGCGCGCGGATTCGGCTTGCTCTCGTCGATCATGGCGATCGGAACAATGAGCGGAGCGCTTCTGGCAGCCGGACGCTGCAAGCCAAAGTTTGGGACGCTGCTTCTCGGCTCCGGTGTCTTTGGAATCGGTTGTGCGCTTGCAGCGTTCTCTCCTGGATACTGGTGGTTCGCTGCGGCTCTCGCGGTGGTCGGAGTGGCCGCCCTCACCTTCACGATAGCTACGAACAGCATGATGCAGCTTTCAACCGAGTCAGCCATGCGTGGCCGGGTGATGGCGATTCGTGTGGGAGTGGGGCTCGGGGGAACAGCGATCGGGGCTCCAATCGTCGGTTGGGTAGCGAATTATTTCGGCCCGAGATGGTCGCTCGGCGCCGGCGCGGTTTCCGCATTCCTCGCGGCCTTTGTGGCAGCTCGGGTGATGGCGAATCCTCTGGCTGCGCCGCTCGACAGCTAGCGCACATCCGGCCGGCTAGTGTTATCAACTTCAATGCTCGTGTGGTTCCGTCGCCAATCCACCAAACTCACCAGCGTGTTGTGCCACGACCGCCAACAAACATAGATGCAGATCGCGACACGTCGCTCAAAAGAACCGCATGTTGTTGGATCAATTCATTGTGATAAATATCACATTTTTTCGTCAATGAGCATGAACGACAAACAAAGGCCAGCCGATAGAAAGTTCGCGTCGCCAAAGTCTGACTAGCCAGCGTGCGAACGCGCTCGTCGCCGTGGCTTCCGACAGACAGCGCTGGGAACTCGTAGTTATTCCAATCGCTAATTGAAAAGAGTTGATGCATTTTGTTCCATGACTGAGTCATTTCATGGCTTCCTCGTGGCGGGCAAAGTGCGCCCAACTAGCACGATCGCTACTCGCACAGAGGGCTGAATGACGACAGAACTGCATGCAACGAAAGACCGTCGAGCCGGTCTCGTCCCGAATCCACGAGTAGCCGACACCACTCGAGATTCGCGCAATGCGCAGAAGGGCGAGCTGTTGCGAGAAGAAGTCCTGCGAATTACGTCGGCGATCCGACAAGGCCATCTGGCTGATCGGGCGCAAGTTGATATGTTCAGCGGAAATGATCGGACGGTTGTTGAAAGCGTGAATCAGATGCTGGATGCACTGATTGAACCTTTGAACCTGTCCGCTGCCTACACCGACCAAATGGG
>JBAPYY010000722.1:0-5094 GCA_049284975.1 Occallatibacter sp. | reverse complement strand
CCGGCGCGTTCCAAACCTGTCCGCCATCCAGCCGCTGATCGGGATGAACACCGCGAGGCTCAGCGTGTAGCTTGCCAGCACTGACTTCATGCTGAGGGGAGCAACGTGGAGCGCCGAAGCAATCGTCGGCACTGCGGTATTCAGAATCGTGGTATCCAGCGACTCCATGAAAAACGCCACTGCGATCAGCCACGGCAGCAGGCGCATGCTGGTAGGGGACAGAACGGGCCGCCCTGGGGGATCTGGTGCGGTACGCGCCGGTTTCACGCTTTTCGGGTCTGGCTGCATCGGCCTCTCTGAATGCACTCATACATCGTTTACCCGGATGTTGACAGGACCATACCCCAGTTCCAGTGATGCTGGTTCTGTCCCGAGCGTCGGAGGTGAAGTCGCGATGACCATCATGCGATTGAGCCCGTGTCTTCTGCGAGAGGCGCAGCAAGCAGACTCAAGCGATATCGCCAACAGCCGCGAATTTGCTGAGAACGAGGCCGAAACAGATCTTCAAGGCCCAATCTGCAAAACCGAGTGAGGAATGTCATGAGCGGAGCAACAATGAGCCGTAGAACTCCGCTTTCACGAATGCTGCAGCCTACAGCTTCACTTGCGTGAACCGTCTAATGGATCGAGCCTCATAGTTTGTTAAACAGGATTCACACGGCCGAAAGTTCGTCGACCCAGTATCCTTCACGATTGTAGTGACCATGCAGGCTCGTTTCGTAGACCCGCGTGAGCGCAGACTCGTCGGTATATTCGGGTGCAGCCTTGATGGTCTCACGGGTTAATCCGATCACAACTTCCCTGGCGTCCCAACTCACGCTCTCGATCCACTTTGGTGAAATGAGAACTCGTTTCCCAGGCCACCAGTTCTTTGTTGCCACAACAAGGTAACGAATCGCCCAGGTCTCATCGTCGATGATGAAGTCATTGACATGCCCAATTTCACCGTCAAGCGCAAGGAGATGGTAGCCCGTTACCTCCTGCGTGCTGCGAAGGTGGCGATCCCATTCCATTTCCTTCTTGGCGGACAAGCCCCGCCTGGTGCGATCCCGCACAATATATGGATACCCTCCCCACATGTAGGGGCCGCCCCAATACTCCGGATAGCCGTAATAGCTGTTGTAGGAGCTTTCGAATTGATGGGAAACTGGTTTGTCCGTGCTGATGGAAGGACTATCTTCGATCTGCTTCCTGTTTAATAGAACGAACACCTTCTCTTCAGCAGTATTGACACCGTCCAGTGAGTACGGCGAGATCAGCACATCTCTGTCACTTAGCCAGTTTGCTGTATTTGCGACAAGGTACCGAACCGCCCAATACCGGTCGTCGAAGAAGAACTCACGGGCCGACCCGATGTCCCCATCGAGGCCCTTGAGCGAATAACCTTTCAGTGCCTTTGCTTTGATTAACATGCCGTCTCCTTTGTGATTGTGCTTTGCTTGCGTCGTGGTTTACGGACGCCCATTCCACGCCTCGGCTGCACTGGGGAAGTGAGGAGGAAGCCGCTCGCCCAGAGATTCATGCAGTTTGATCGACTGCGTCTTGAGCATCTTTGAGCGCATGCGCCCTGGCAGCTTCCAATGTAGGGAACGCCTCAGTTCCGTGATGAATTGTCATCGTTCGTTCGGGGTGCTTGATCAATGTGTAGTCGCACTTCCATTGCTCGTGCGCCTGCTGATGCATTTCCATCTCGATCTCTATGCCTTTGTAGATAGCTTGAATCACAAGATGCTCCTTTGCCACAAAGCCAGCGCGGATCCGTTGATGATGAGAGAGATCATCGCCACTCGAGCACTTTTCGATTCAGGAGACGTTCCTGATAACCGGTTTCGAGCAGCTTGTCCACTTCCGCAACCACATCGACCGATGCATCAGCGACCGCGATTTTATCCACTGACCATGTTGGCAACCCGGACTTTGCAGGCGGCGTGAGCTCGATTTTCACGCGGTACCGTCCCGCACTCGTTTCCTCAACATTGACCGTCGATTCCCAATCGGAGAGGTCGTGCCTGTCGATGAATTTCGCCAAAGCCGCACGGCAGTTGTTCTGCTGCACCTGAGAGAGTCCTTTTGAAGTCTGATTCATTCGCGATTTCACCAATTTCTCGATAGACCTGATTCCGCGGCTGCGACCAACGCCAACCATTCAGCCGCCGGTTGCGCCCCTCGCCTGTTGATTAACGTAGTCGCGCAGGCCCCACTCGTCCGATCAATTCCGCACACAACTGTTCTGACGTTCCGGTTGCCACTCCCGAATCGTCAATGGAGCCGCAAACAAAGCGTGGTCCGATCTCGTACTCAGGCGGCCTTGAGCGCTTGGCTCTTAGACGCTATGCAATCCAGCAGATCCTTCCATGACTTGGCGAACGAAGCGACCCCTTCTTCGAGGAGTTGGGCCGCCACGGCGTCTGTGTCAATACCGGCCTTGGCGAATTCCGCCAATTTCTCGCCTGGGTTTGAAGGTAAAGCGGCGCCGAATTCTTCATGGGCGGCGAGGGCCTTGAGCGTGGCTTCGGGCATCGTGTTGATGGTGGAGGGCACGGCAAGGGCCTGGACGTACAGAATGTCGGAGGCTTTAGGGTCCTTGGTTCCGGTGCTGGCCCAGAGAAGGCGCTGGGGACGGGCGCCGGCATTCAAGATACGCTGGCACCGCGGGGATTCAAGTAGGGTGCGGTATCTCACATAGGCATCTCTGGCGATCGCGATGCCAAGCTGGTTGCGCAAGGCCTCCGGTGCTTTGTTCGCAACCGCGACGTCCCAGCGGCTGACGAACAGTGATGCCACGGAGCTAACTTCGGGATTTAACCCGGCGGAGATGCGCCGTTCGATGCCGCGCAGATATGCCTCGGCAGCCGCGACATATTGCCCGCCAGAGAACAGGAGGGTTACGTTGACAGGCACGCCTGCAAAGATTGCTTCTTCAATCGCTGGAAGGCCCTCGCTGGTTCCAGGGATCTTGATGAAGAGATTGGGCCGTCCCGCGCGGCAGTGAAGAGCCTTGGCTGCGGCCAGAGTGGCCGCCGTGTCGCGGGCCAGCAGGGGCGAGACCTCCAAAGATACCCAGCCGTCCACACCATCTGTTCGCTCGTGAATCCGGAGAAAGAGATCGGCAGCCTGCTGCAGGTCCTCGATCGCCAACTCAAAAAAAAGAGCCTCGCCCGATTTACCTTCTTTTAGTCTCTGGCTGATGGCGTCGTCATAGTCGTGACTGTTCTTGATGGCGTGATCGAAGATCGTGGGGTTCGAGGTAAGACCCGTGATCGATAGCTCCTGGATGTAGCGTTGAAGGGTGCCGCTGGCCAGCAAGCCGCGGGTGATGTTATCGAGCCAGAGGCTCTGACCGATCTCATGAAGTTTCTCGATTGTTCGATTCATTTCATTCCTCTTCCAACGCTTCTAAGTAGTACGGCTGTTCTCACCCCTTACGCGCTCAGCTGGCGGCGATGATCCAGGCATGCGCCTGCGTGCTCTCCGAAAGCGGAAACACCTTCGCCGGGCAGGGGATAAGGAAGTTGAATAGCCTCATCGTTTGTACGATCCAGTCAACGTCCGTGACTACGGCGACTCGCTCCCAGCGAGTGGGATGCTCCACCCCAATCTTCATGTCTTCCCACATAGCGCCCGGGTCGTAGCCAGTGAAATTCGCAGAGATCTCGTAGAGAAGCCGGATCTTGTCGTGCCGCTCGAGCGCTTCAAGAATTGCCGGAACAAGAATCCGGCGATAATCCTCCTTTGTGACCTGTCCCTCGCAGGATAGCGCGATAACATTATCGGGAAAGTTCTTCAAAATCTCGATCATGGAACATCCTCCGTCGCGCGGTTTGTGCTCGCCAATCCCTGCCCATCCCGGACCCTTCCAGCTCTCACCTTCGCGGCTCGGGGAAGTTCTATCCCGGCAAACTGAAACTGCCGACCGCTCCTCATTCGCACCCGAATGGGGTCAGTTGAATAAGCACTGTCAACGCGCAGCCTCGTGCATTTCAAGCGCATTCACTTTCTCGACTCTGCGTTGGTGGCGCTCCGCGCCGCTGAAGCGAGCCTTCAAGAATGTTTGAATCAATTCCCATGCCAGTGCCTGCCCGATCACCTGACCGCCAAGCGAAAAGACATTCATGTCGTCGTCTTCCACACCCTGATGAGCGGAGAACACATCGTGGATGAGCCCGGCGCGTACACCGGCGACTTTGTTGGCGCAGATGGATGCCCCCACGCCACTGCCGCAGAGCGCAATTCCGCGTTCAACTGCGCCTGCGGCTACGGCCCGAGCCAGTGGAATCACGTAATCCGGGTAATCGTCTCCGGGGCTCGGTTGAAGCGCACCGAAATCTACAACCTCATGTGCAGCTCTGCGCAGCAAATTCGCAACCTGCTCTTTCAGAGGGAACCCTCCATGATCCGACGCGATTCCTACGCGCATGATGCTTTCTCCTTAAGCTGGTCGAGTACATGAAGAGCCTGCCTGCAGATGTTCTCCACCGTGAAGCCGTAGTGCTCCATCACGACCGGCCCGGGGGCAGATGAGCCGAAGGTGTCGATCCCAATAACAGCGATCCGGGGGCCAACAAAGGACTGCCATCCAACGGGAGAACCAGCTTCAATCACCAAAATGGGGATATCCGCAGGCAGGATCTTCTCCCGGTATTCGTCCGATTGCGACGCGAACAGGTTTGTGCTCGGCATGCTTACGACTCTTGACTGCACACCCTCTTTCAGCAGCCGGTCACGGCCTTCGAGCGCCAGATGTACTTCGGATCCTGTAGCGATAAGAATGATGTCTGGACGTTCCGTTGCCTGAGAATCTGCAAGGATATAACCACCTAGCGGAACTCCGGCGGGAATCGCTGGATAGGAATTCAGGTCGAGCACCGGAAGACCCTGTCGTGTGAGCACCAATGCGACGGGCCCTTGCTTTCTTCCAATCGCAACCCGCCATGCGGCCACTGTCTCATTCGCGTCCGCCGGCCGAAGGACAACCATGCCGGGAATCGATCGCAATCCCAACAGTTGTTCAACAGGCTGATGGGTCGGGCCGTCCTGTCCCATGGCAATGCTGTCGTGCGTGAAGAGATAGATCACCGGCAGGCCGTTCATCGC
>JBAPYY010000721.1:0-6073 GCA_049284975.1 Occallatibacter sp. | reverse complement strand
CCACATTACCCGCACAAGCTGTGGATCGGGGAGATTTTCAGAGGTTCCCTAGGGGAACACACCGGGGCCGGGATGCAAAGGGATTTGTGGGCGTTGATGACGATTTGTGGTTCGCGGCGACGAGATTATGGACCACGCTGCGCTTATATAGACCGCAGTTTCAAGCTCTGAACGCAGACTCTATTCTTGCGGTTCTTCTCCTATATCTTCGTTCCATATTTCAGGGTGCGCGCTGATAAAACCTTCTAATAGCTCACGGCAATCGCGGTTGTCGAGATCGATTACCTCGACACCATTGGCGCTTAGCCACGCCGCGCCTCCGGCAAAGGTGCGGCTCTCACCCACCACCACGACGCCAATGCGGAACTGACGCACCAGCCCGCTGCAATACCAGCAAGGAGCCAGTGTGGTTACCATCACCAGATCGCGGTAACTCTTTTGTCGCCCGGCCCGGCGAAACGCGTCGGTCTCACCGTGAGCACTTGGGTCGCCCTGTTGCACGCGGCGGTTGTGGCCGCGGCTTACCAACTCGCCCGCGCGCGTAAACAACGCCGCTCCAATGGGGATGCCGCCCTCAGCCAATCCTTGCCGCGCCTCTTCCAGAGCCACAGCCAACATACTTTCGTACAATTCCAGATCCATCACAATAGGCCTCAGATGGCAAGAATAAGGCATAGATGAGAAGGCCGCCATGCTCAGCTCGGCGCATTCATCCGCAAGGACGGCCAAGGAAGCTGCTGGCTCATGAATTAAAGGAGATCTCACTTGCAGATAACTGGGAAGATGCAGCCGGCTATGTTTCAGATATCTATTCGGATATAACTCCTGTATTCGATCTATGGTTGAATGCGTGAGGTTTATTCACGATGCGGCGAAGCGAAAACGGATTCCGGCATAACGATTACTATGCCAGTCGCGCAGTTATATCTGGATGCTTAAGCAGTTTCAAGAAGGCCCCACGCGTTGATGTCGGCAGCAGATCGACGCGTGCGGCATATTTGCTTGGTATAGTGGAGTGGAAAATGCTTCGTCGGGAATGGGAAGTGATCGGGCCGGTGCCAGTCTTCCGCAGTAGTGTTACCTAGCCCTGGTCCAAAAGGTGGCTGTATTCTTGGGTCTAGCTCTCTCTCAGGGCCTGACAATGAATGAAGGCGTGAGCAACGAATGGAAGCACTTGACAGGAATTCTGGGCTTAGTGGTATATTCTACTAGACAACTGGACGGGGGAGCCTAAGATGGCTGAACTGCAACAGCTTGACCGCGGCAGTGTGATGCCTCTGCATCATCAAATTGGACAGCGGCTGCTCAGCCAAATTCAATCAGGTGTGTTTGAGCCGGGCCAGCCTTTGCCTCCGATACAGGATATTGCCGTCAGTCTGGGCGTCAGCAACATGACTGTCCGGCAGGCTATAAAGTCGCTTTGCGACCTCGGGGTCCTCTATAGCAAGCAAGGCAAAGGGACATTTATTTCGAAGCTTAAACTTGAGAAGGACTTCCGACAGATACTTTCGTTTACAGAAGAAATGAAATCGCGAGGATCGACGCCCGGTTCAAAGGTTCTCTCTTTCGAAATTTGCCAAGCGAGCTCAGAGATTGTTGAAGCGCTTCGCTTGAAGCCTGATGAACAAGTGATTCAATTGCGTCGGATTCGCCTGGTGAACGATGTGCCGATGGGGATTGAGTGTAGCACCCTGCCACTGAGCCTCTGTCCAGACTTACTTACTACTTTCGACCCACAAACCTCCCTGTATAAGATTTTGACGGAGCATTATGGGGTTCAAATAATTGTCGCGGATGAAGTAGTGGAAGTTAGCCAGGCAAGTTCCAAGGAGGCCCGGTTGCTCCGGATCGGTGAAGGGAGCCCGATGTTTTCCTTTACGAGAACTTCATACGTTCAGAGTGGTCAACCGGTAGAGTTTGTGCAATCGATGTATAGAGGAGACCGCTACAAAATTGTGTACCGCTTGACGCGCCTAAATCGCGAATTGTTAGCGCCTCCCATTTCCCTGTGAAGAGAACTTGGTCCACAGTCGAGCCTGCAGAGTGACTGAGTTGTTCCACGGCTGAACCGGGCTCTCGATGAGAAAGCCCTGGACTCCTTGAATCGCATTGTCGAATTCACTTCTCGAATTCTCGACGCATTCGCTCGGGTAATTGGCATCCTCGCCACGATTGCAGGCTGGCGTCGTATTAGCAAGGTTAAGCAGGGCTGAGGATTCAAAGCTGGTTCTTGGGCCACGAGTGTGACTCGATGTGGGGACACGGGGCCGATGCGTTTACAATAATGAAGCTTGCAAGGCACTCCAACTTCACGATCTCGCAGCAGTGAGTTCGTCTCACGTGAGGGACGGGTAGGCTTGCGTTCGACAGACTTGAAACGTTCAGTCGAAAGGCCCTGGAGGCATCAAATGGCAGTAGCGTGCTAGCTTTCAGATAGTGAATTGCTCAACTTGGAACGTAGCGTGTAAACTGTTCATTCTAAATGAAGGGCCTGTAGCTCAACGGTTAGAGCAGGGGACTCATAATCCCTTGGTTCGGGGTTCGAATCCCTGCAGGCCCACCATAAAATCAATAACTTACATCAGTATTGCCAAATCTAGAACAACGCTGGGGATACCTTTGGGGATACTTTGGTACGAGAGACGATGTGGAGGGGTTTTATCATTCCAACTATCCAGGGAATGTGATGGGCATCCTGGTCCAAGTCAATTAAGGCATCCGGTCGTGCAGAATCTTCTCCGGTCCAGCACCGCGCTTCACTGCCTGAATAGCAACCCGTGCAACCACCGCGACACGTAGGCCGAACCGATGAAACCGACACCGCTGGTTACCAAAATTGAAAACTTTTGCAGCAGCGATCTCCTCCTTCCGCTGGAAAACATTGGACATTGTTAGCAATTCTACGGCTCTGAGCGGGAATCAGGTAGATATCTTGATTGAGCGGAGTTTTCAAGAGATGCGGACTCGCGCCGCGCGTTCAATTGAGTTCGGCTGAACTAGTCTAAGGTCTCTTTTTGCAGGCGAATTTTAGAGATTTCGGGCTGAGTTGGAAGGAAGAACTGAAGTTGCCAGCGTCGTTCTCTCGAAGCGCTGAATTGTTCGCCCAGGTTCGAATGGTGGCAAATTCTTGTCACTGCAAAGATCGCCGGGAAAGTTTGAGAGTATCCCCCTTGGAAAGTGAGCGCCATCTGAATCCCATGCTCTATCCGGATTTCATTGCAGGGTTATTCTGGGTAGTGATTGATCTCGCCTGCTCTTTCCGATCGCTCCTTTCAATTGTCGCCTGTCAGCACCGGAGTTTTCGGTTCCGAACGGGTCACCCGCGCACCGCTCGAGGGCATCCTCCTCCATGTCCACATCCTGGAAATGACCGCCGACTCGTCCTGGGTGAAGCAGAGAACTTGTCCCCGTCAAAACGCGATTCGCGGGAGCATAGGCACTTCCGCTGCGCTCCAGCGCGTTGCTCCCCAGAAATACTCCTTCACAGCCGTCTTCTGGCTCCCTTTTACTCCGTCCTTGACGCCCCACCAACTGGATCGCACTCTGTTCATCACTTGGGAGGCTGACAACCTGCATACGATTGCTCATCGCGTACAGAACCAGCTCGACTCGTGACGAAACTCCCAGCTTATCGAAGATACGGAACAAGTAGTTCTTGATCGTATGTTCGCTCAGCTTAAGTTTGTTGGCGATATCTCGATTTTGCAGTCCCTCAGCCAGGAGACGTACAACATCTTCTTCTCGCTTGGTCAGCAGCCGGACTCCGTTTGCGTTCACAACTGGCATCTGCGGAGGTTGGGAAAAGGCCTCCATAACCTCCACCAGTTCGTGTCTGCTAGCCCATATCTGTCCGGCGTGTACCTGTTCTACGCACCGGCACAGCAACTTGAAGGAGGACTGCGAAAGGCTAAAGACGCCTCTTACGCCGGCCCGGAATGCGTCAACGAGCAAATGGCGATCAGAGCTCTCGAGCAGAATAACAAGCCTCACGTCCGGGGCACACTCACGGAGCTGCCGCAGCACCTCAAAGCCGCTCAGCGGACCGTTTGCCAATGTCGCACAGATCAGGGCGACATCCAGGTCTGCCGATCGCACCGCTTCGAGCGTCTCCTGCGCAGTAGTCGCGCTGGCGACAACGTGCATGTGCTCATGCCGGTTCAAAGCCTCCATCATCAGCTCGCACGCCATCACGTGCGGAGATGCAACCAGAACAGAAACAGTACTTCTCACACAAGGCATAATTCACACTTTCGTGAAAGGCTTCAGAAATTACAGACCTCATAGACGCCCCCGCCAGCCCACTTTCGCAGGTATATAGCAGCGACTTGTTTCAAGATGTAGAAGGCGCCAGATGCCTCAACCGGATTCGGGGAAAATGGGGAACTTTTCCGGCCTGGCACTGCACCTGCTACGCAGACACCTAGTTGCTCACTCTTGGGGGAAAGGGAGAGTGTGACTCACATTTTAGCCACAAACAGGACAAAGTCAACAAGAAATTTTGTTAAATCGCCGTCAATGGACAGACCCTATTATTGCAGCGATTTGCCCCGGCATTGTGACCTTGCGCCCGCAAGACGCATCTCATAGCGAGCTGAATTAACGGCGAAAGAAACACGAAGATGACGAAGGCAAGGTGGGCACGTTACACGCCTGGGTTCAAACGGGAAGCGGTTCGGCTAGAGGAGCCGGGCAAGACGATGGCAGCGGCAGGCAGCCTGGAAGTGGCCGAGCAGACCATGGGTAGCCGGATCAAGTTGCACTGAGCCGGAAGGCTGATGGGCGCCAGCGGCAGGTGAGCGCCGGGCAGTCGCGCACGAGGAATGGAGCGGAAACCGCAGCGAGCGCGGCTTACGCGTACAGAGCGTGCCGGTAGGTCTCCTACAGACTTGCCGCCAGCAGCTCCGTCCCTAAACCAAGACTCTGCGGCGACAGCTTCATCCGCACATGCCACAAGCCATGAAACCGATGCCGGCCGCTCCCGGCAAAACGGCAGTCCCCTTTTCACGCGCTCTGAACTCCCGGCGGGTTACGGGCTTTTCTCTGATCGGTCGGGAGTTTTAGTATTTTTCCCGCAGAAACGAAAAGAGCGAAGCGCCGATGCGCTTCGCTCCATTCCAAACAGATTGCCCTAAACCTTAATACCGAGGGAAGTTAACCTCCACGTCCACCGGTCCTGCTGCGACGGGCTTGCCACCCTTCATACCGGGTCTGGACTTGTATTTAATGACCGCTTCGACAGCCTTCTCGTCCATTCTCTCGCCCAGCGCGCACCACTCGCGGATTGTGCGGATCACCGAGCGTATCTACGAAGATCTCGATAATGGCATGCGCAAGCTGTCGCTGAACCTTTCAGATTACCTTTTCTCAGCTCTCTGAACGTGTTGTGGCAGTTCTCTTCTAATTATTCTCCATAAATAACTGATATTGTTGTATTTATTAGTGTAGTTACTTGAGTAACATATCAAAAACATGATAGGTACTGACGTAACCTATTCTCCGCTGAACTGGCTATTTTCCCACCTCAAAGGGGCCGATAAAGCGACTGCACTTCTGAGAGATCAAGTCTTTAGAGGGCGCCATCGGAGTAGAGGTCAATGAAGGTATTTTTTAACCTAGTTTCAAGAATTTCCAACTTTCTAACCGAAAATTCAATATCCCGCACATTTCCATCCACCAGACGCTCGTGGACGGGACAACGCTGTGCGTGCAGCCACGCCCAGATCTCGGGGCTTTACCGTTGGCGTTCAGCACTCTTGATGATATTGTCCCTCAGCTTTGCCTTCGCCCTGAAAGGCGCACCCCAAGCGGCGGCTCAGACGCTGAGCGCGCTTTCCTGCGGAAATGCGTCCATGACGGGCTCAGGAACAGATTCCTGCACGGTGACGCTGACCTCGGAAGCACCAACGGACGGGGTTGTCGTTAGCCTGTCGAGCAACAACGCAGCTGTCACAGTACCGGCTACGGTAACGGTGACGAAGGGTGGCACCAGCGCCACGTTCACTGCGACGGTGTCGTCGGTTGCAACCGTGCAAGCGGTAACGCTGACGGCGAGCGCGGGTAGTGTCTCTGAAAC
>JBAPYY010000720.1:0-2698 GCA_049284975.1 Occallatibacter sp. | reverse complement strand
GAACTACATCGTCTCGCACTATCCGCAGAAGGCCGTCTGGACCGGCGCTTCTCCCTACGGAGATACCGGATACGATTCCGCTGCCTCCACGCGCTTCCTCATCTATCGCGGAGTGCAAAGCGGATCGATTCTGCCGAACGACAATACCGACCCCTTCAATGTTCCCTGTCATATGGCCGCGCCGGGAGAAACCGCTGCCCAGTTCAATGCTGTCACCGACGCGGCTCGCAGCGCCGGAGCATGGCAGATCTTTCTCGTTCACACCATCACTCCAACTTCTGCGATCTGGTATAACCCCGTCGCAGTAACCGACGTAACAGGCGCAATGACTCATGCCAAAACCGCGGGCGATACCTGGGTCGATTCGGTCGTGGATATCGGCTCTTACTGGCGCGGCTTAAAGATTCTCGCCTCTGCAACCCGCACCACCTCCGGGACCAAAACCACATGGACCTGGACCTTGCCAGCCAACTTCCCAGCCGGCAAGTACCTCCGCGTCGTCGTTCCCGGCGGCGGCACTTTGTCTCAAAACGGAACCACCATCGCCGAGAACCCCAGCGGCTTCTACTCCGTCTCGCTCGACGCAGGCTCGCTGGCGCTGACGCATGAGCGAAACCGGCCACGCTAACGCAATTGCCAAAACCAGCCGGCGTCCTCCGGCCCAGCGCTCTTGGATCGACCGGGCACACTCATTGCGGCGGAACGGCGCTCGGCAACCCCATCTCCTCGCGCAGTTCCTGCCACTGTTGAAGGACTTCGGGCTTGTGCGAGAGATCGGCAGCCCGGTGGAGCGACTTCTCTGCCTCAGGAAGGTTGTCGAGATGATAATAACAATCCGCCAATGTTGCCCACGCGTACCAATCCTGCGGGTGTTCAGCGGTGATTTGCTCAAGGATGGGTAAAGCCTCGCTGTATCGGCCCTCCGCATTCAGTTGCAGTGCAGTGTGCACGCGTTCGTCTGCAAGAGTTTGAGCGATGGGCGCGTTGTGCGGCGCATTTTGCCGGGCCACCGCTACGATCGTTGAATCGTTTCTCCACTGCTGCTCCTGCGACACCGTCAATGCCGCAAATACCGCGCCCAACACGCCGATCGCACACAGGAGAGGCATGCGATATTTCTGCGCGACGCGCCATCCGGTCGATACCAGAAGCATCAAGCCAGCCAAGGGGAGATAGGTGTATCGGCCATGCAAAGAGTCTCCCGGGCTGAGCGCGTTCAAATCTAGAGTAGGAAGAATCGGGAGCACCAACAGGAGCGTCCCCAATAGCAGGGCGTATTTCACGCCAATTGCCTCCTCCGGAACGAGATCGCGGCCCGCCTTTCTCCATACCCAGACCAAGACTCCCGCCAGCACTGCAATTGCGCACCCAACGCCCAAAGCCGGCAGCAATACGCTCGACACGGAGAACCCTTCCACCAGAACCGGGTCGGCAAACGCATGAGAACGGATGGGCCAAAAGACCACCTTCACGTAGAACCAGAGCGTTGCTGGCCACGACAGCAGCATGGTGCTCCAAGGCAAATGCTGGGTCGGCGAGCTGAGTTTTCCTCCCAGGGCGTGATAGCGCACAAGAAGGTACAAAATGGTTACGGCCGCAAACGGAGAAATCTGTAGAAGCGCCTGCTTGAGCCGAGTTCCAAAACCCGCACCCCGATTTTTCGCCGCATCGTTGGTATCGAGATCGCTCCGTGGCCGGAATAGGCCCAGCGCAAAAATCAGAACGGGTAAGATGATGGCTGTTTCTTTCGTGAACAACGTCAGGAAACACGCTGCCGCGGAGGCGATGGGCCAACGCGCGGATGGCTGAGGAGCGTCCTTTGGACGCGCTCCCTTGCCCAATTTTGTATTCTCGATTGCATTCCCAGGAAAGCCCCGCGCATACCTGAGGTAGAGGAGCACGGTGCACAGCACGCCGGCAGACATCAGAGGGTCGGGCACCGTGACCCACGCCACGGATTCCACCTGCGCCGGATGCAACGCGAACAGCATCGCCGCCATCAGCGCAGCAACGCGATCGTGCAGCAGCTTCCACGCCAGCAGCCCCAGCAGTATTGCAGCCGCAGCGTGCTTCGCAATACTCAGCAGGTGCCATCCCCACGGCGACATTCCGTTGAGAATGTAATTCAATCTCACCCACAGCACGAACAATGGCCGATAGAACGTTGCAGGCCCGCCGTCGTATTCCGCCCATGTGAAATCCGTAAAGTATTCCCAAACATGCCCGGAGGTCCGCACGCGCGGATCGCCCGTGAAAAAGTGATCGTCGGCGACAAATTGAAAACCCAACGTGGGAGCGTAGACCGCGAACACAGCTGCAGCGACGGACAACGCTGCAAGAACGAAGAAGCCCGGGCGCGAGAACAGCCGCGCCACCCGGATCCTGGGGCTGCAATTGGAGTCTTTTGCAATCGAGTCGGGGCGGAGCGAGCCGTTTTTGCCTGAGTTTTCATTTCTCTTGCGGGTTTAGGTTCAGTGTCAGTCTATCCCGTTCTTCTCGGGCGGCCGGCTCCGATCTCCAGTGGGAACGGGGCTGGTGGGCCTGATCTCGACAGGAACTTTATCAGATCAGGGTGCCCCCGGTCCCTCGCTTTTGGGGACCGGGGATTTCGATGAATCAGTCAGCCGATCACGCATCCACCCGGGCAGTTGCCATCCTCTCTCGCAAGCTGTCCACTCCGATTCGATCTCCACCGTCC
>JBAPYY010000719.1:0-3328 GCA_049284975.1 Occallatibacter sp. | reverse complement strand
GTTTGTAAGCGCATCGAGCACTGAGGCAGGCCGTCAGGCGCTGGTGTCTTCGTGCATCAACATGTTCATCGAGGGCAATATCGCAGCCGGCGTAACGGCTCCGGGGCTGTTTGACGGATTCAACATTGACTGGGAGTTCCCAACGGCGACGGACACACAAAATTTCACCGCACTGCTCAAAGAGTTTCGCAGTCAACTGGACGCATTAGGAGAAACAACAGGAAAGAAGTATATTCTGACGTTCGACGGACCTGCGGGTGCGCAGAACTATGTGAACATCGATCTGAAACAGGCTGCTGAACAGGTGGATTTCATCACCATCGACGGCTACAACTACGCCGGATCGTGGGATACGCAAACCAATGACGCATCTCCACTCTTCGATGACCGACAGGATCCTTTGTTTGGGCAAGATCTGGACATCGATTCAACCGTGAACGCCTACCTGAAAGCCGGAGTTCCGCCCTACAAGTACACGATGGGCGTTCCGCTTTACGGCGCGGGGTGGACCGGCGTCCCCGACGTGAATCATGGCTTGTATCAAGAATCAGCAGGTCCGTCTCCAGTGCCCTTGGCTAATGGACAAGGACCCTGCACAGACCTGAGCGGCAACACTCCGGGGTGCGACACTCTGTTGACTCCTGGCGTCGCAACCTATTCAACTCTTGTGAACCTGGCAGCCAATGGCTACAGCAACTGGTTTGATCGGCAAAGGGTTGCCGTTACACTCTACGACCCGGTATTAGAGACCTTCTACACCTACGATGATCCCGACACGGCATTCCTGAAGATGCTCTATGTTGACGTGAAGGCTCCTGGCGGGCTTGGAGGCGCATATGTATGGGCTCTCAAGGACGATGATGCGAACGGAACGATGGTGAAGACAATGGCCAGGGTGCTGGGGCGCTAGGTTAAACAATTCTCAACGGTAGTGAAGTTTCGGCAGTGGACTGACTTTCTGCGTCAGTCCACTGCCGGAAATTTTTGTTCGGCTTTTGTGGGAGAAGGGCGGGTTTCACCGCAGCCCGGTGTGCAGGTAAGCCAGAAGAGCGGCCATTTGCTGGTCCGTGAATCGGCCTGCGAAGGCGGGCATCATTCCCTTCCCTGTGAGGACAAGTTGCTTAACGACTGCATCCGTGGCTGGAGCGCCGTTGAGGAGGGTTTTGCGTGCGAATATGAAATGCAAATCAGGCGGAATCTTTTTGAGCGCCTGATCGTTGTCTTCGTGGCAATGGGCGCAGCGGACTTGGTAAAGGTGTTTGCCTTCCGCCTCTTGCGGGGTGAGCGCGGGCTTTGAATGGCAACCTCCAACGCCAAGGCAGGCCGCCAACCCCACGTACACAAACGTCCAGGAATTTTCTCTTCTTACCATCCAGGCCACGCGATCTCCCTATGCCTTTTGGGCAAATTGCGCACTCACATAATCCCAGTTGAGCACCTGGTAGAAGGCTCTGACGTATTCGACGCGCCGGTTCTGGTACTTCAGGTAATAGGCGTGTTCCCAAACGTCAACACCCAATACTGGCTTGTAGCCTAAGGCGAACGGGCTGTCCTGGTTGGGAGTGGTTTCTATGGCAACGCTGCCGTCTGGCAATTTGACCAACCATGCCCAGCCGCTGCCGAAGACGCTGAGGGCCGCAGCGGTCAGCTTGTCCTGGAAAGCTGAGAGCGAACCAAACTTCAGATCGACGGCTTTCGACAGTTCTCCAGTGGGCGCTATTGCCGATCCCGGCTTGCACAGTATCGGCCACCAGAAGGAGTGGTTAGCGTGGCCTCCGCCGTTGTTGCGTACGGCGGTGCGGACGGATTCAGGCAGGCTGCTGAGGTTGGTGATTAGCTCCTCCACGGTTTTGCCTGCCAATTCGGGATGTGCAGCCACAGCGGCGTTCAGGTTATTCACGTAGGCCTGGTGGTGCTTGTCGTGGTGCAGGTGCATGGTTTCGGCGTCGAAGCTGGGTTCCAATGCGTCGTAGGCGTAAGGCAGCGGCGGAAGCGTGAAAGGGCCGGTGGGCGGTGCGGTTGAGGCAGCGGGTTGGCCGGCGGGGAGGGCTTGGCCTTTCAGTGTTTCCGTCAACAGCAATGCGCTTGCTACGCTGCCGATGTGCTTGAGTGCAGTTCTCCTGTCCATCATTTTGGGAATAACCTCCACATCGTTGGATGCAAAGAGGTTGAGAAAGACTGCGCAAAAAATAACAAATTCTGAACGCGCCCAATTGAGTCCGCCGCCTCCGTTATGCTGGAGCCATGGAGTTATCTTCAGAGAGGTTAACCCCCATTGCGCAGAAGGCGCACAACGGTTGCTTTGGTTGCGGGCCGGCGAATGCCGGTGGCTTGCATCTGGAGTTTCTACTTGCCGAACATGGTCTAGCGGGTTGCCTTCCAACGATTCCAGATCGCTTTGAAGGCCCGGTCGGCTATCTGCATGGCGGCATCATCGCCACGCTGCTGGACGAGGCGATGAGCACCTCTCTACGGGCGCGGGGGCTTACGGCTATGACCCGCCAGATGGAGATCAACCAACTTCGCCCTGTTCATTCTGATGCGCCCACTCGGGTGGAAAGCCGCCCGGCCCGCAGTGAAGGCCGGAAACATTGGAGTGAGGCATAGATTATCGACGCAAGAGGCCAATCGCTGGCCGATACGACGAGACTCTTCATTGAGGCGCACGATGGTCCGAGAACTTGAGCAATAGACCGAATCGTGTTGCCAGGTCAGTCGCCGGATTGGCGCGCTTTTGAAGTTTTGGGCGGCCTGAGGACCGCCCGCAAAGAACTTAGTGAATCATGTTGATGGTTTCCTGCGTGATGGTATCGAACGTGGTTACCGCCTTGGAATTGGCCTCGAAGGCGCGCTGTGCAACGATCAGGTCGGAGAACTCGGCAGAGATGTTGACATTGGAAGCCTCCAGAGAACTTCCCTGGAGCGTGCCCAGCCCACCCGTGCCCGCAACGCCCACTGACGCCTGCCCTGAGGCGGCGGTTGTTTGGTACTCGGTCGAGCCTACGTCTGATAGTCCTTGCATGTTGCTTACTGTGGCAAGCGCTATTTGGCCCACGTTCTGGCTCTGGCCATTTGAGTAGGTTGCAGATACGGTACCGTTGGAGCCGATGGTAAAACTCTCATACTCTCCGCTTGAATATCCGTTCTGGGTGGGAGACGAGGTTGAGTTGGCTGCAGCGGTTTGGCTGATGTTCCCGGTACCGGCGCTTCCGAGCAAATCCCATGTCATGTTCATCGTTGCTGCTCCATCGGAGAGTCCGGCGAAGCTGATTCCGCTCACATCCCCAGCTGGGTTAACAAGGTTGCCGCTGGAATTGAAGGTCAGCGT
>JBAPYY010000718.1:0-2853 GCA_049284975.1 Occallatibacter sp. | reverse complement strand
CAGGAAATACTGCTTGACCCTTTAACGCTGTCCCGACCGTATCTGAATCGCCAAGTCGTGGAATCTATAGTTAGTGGCCATGTGAAGGGCGGCCTCAACTATACTACGGAAATCCACAAGCTGCTATCGGTTGAGCTGCTACACAGGCTCCTGATCGAAGCAAGATAAGCAAAGACACTCGGGGCAAGGGCAGCATATTTCATTCGATCGGGCTTCTGCGTTTCTCCCAGGTCACAATTAACACCCTTCGGAGACGGCCAATCGTCACGCTCCAATGCATTTCGAACTAATGTTAGCCGAACGACGAATGGTGCGACCTGCGGCGGCCGGCTTATCGTGGAAATCCTGTTAGCGGCAAGGAAGGAGATTAGGTGGAGAGCCAAGTTCTGAATTCATTTTCACCGACTGATAGCGCTGAGCGCGCCACCGCCGAGTTATCTGTGATCGTTCCAACATTTAATGAGCGAGACAACGTGAAAGAGGTGGTGAGCCGTCTCAATCGGAGCCTCGAGGGGATAGCGTGGGAGGTGATTTTCGTGGACGACGACTCGCCCGATGGAACAGCGGCGCGCGTTCGCGAAATTGCGCTGCAGGATCCGCGGGTTCGCTGCGTTCAGCGAATTGGTCGACGAGGGCTCTCCTCAGCCTGTGTGGAAGGGATGCTGTCGAGCTCTTCTCCGTACCTCGCCGTGATCGACGGCGACTGCCAGCACGACGAGTCGTTGCTACCGTGCATGATGGACCTCCTTAAAGATGGAGAGGCAGACATTGTTGTAGGCAGCCGGTATATGAATGGGGGCGGCATCGGGAGTTGGGACTCGTCGCGCGCAAGAATGAGCCGGTTTGCGACGAGCCTCAGCCGGGCGGTAATCAAGCACGATCTGTCCGACCCGATGAGCGGATTCTTTGCCGTGCGTCGCGAGACCGTGGAGGTCGCCGTAAGAGGCTTGTCGAGCGTTGGCTTCAAGATACTCCTGGACCTGGTCGCGTCCTCACCGGGGAAGTTGCGGCTGAAGGAAGTCCCGTACGAGTTTCGTAGCCGTCACGCCGGCGAAAGCAAGCTGGACAGCCAGGCGATGTGGGGTTACCTGATGCTGCTTGCGGACAAGGCCGTCGGCGGAATCATTCCGGTGCGATTTGTCGCTTTTGCACTGGTTGGCGGAGTCGGCGTGCTCGTCCACTTTGCGGTGTTGACTGTATTGTTCCGTGCTATTTCGGCCCCTTTCATAATCAGCCAAGCTTGCGCGGTCGTATTGGCTATGACGGGTAACTATATTTTGAATAACGCTCTTACCTTCAGGGATATGCGCCTTAGGGGATGGCGATGGGTGAAGGGCTATATTTCGTTCACGCTCACCTGTTCTTTAGGAGCACTTGCGAATGTCGGGGTGGCATCCTATCTTTTCAACCGACACACTCTATGGGGGTTATCCGCGCTGGCCGGAATCGTTGTCGGCGCAGTCTGGAACTACGCGATGACGGCAGCTTATACGTGGAAGAAACACTAAACAGAATCTCTCATCTGGCAGCGCTGGAGTTACAGGATGCAGCAAAACGTGCAGTTGGCAGCAACCGAAGGCGGCGAAGTGAGCGCGGGTATTCGTCTCCTCGGGCCGACGTCAACGTACCTCACACTTACGCTTCTTGTTGCGGCGCTCCTCGTCAACGCTGCCATAGTGCTCGTGGGTTTGCCGCTTACCGGCGGAGTATTCGGGAGGGGGACGCATTCTGGTGCTGCTTTGGACTACGGCCTGCGATTGGGGGATCTCTTCGACCTGATAGCCAAGAACCTGGATCAGGGAAACGGATACCGTGTTGAACCCTACATGGGCGAGACCATGCTTCGGGAACCGGGATACCCGTTGCTAATCGCCGCCGTGTCTAAAATCGGCGCACACGGCGACCAAGGACCTCGCATTGCATGCATTCTGCTGGCCTTTGGAGCCGCACTGATGCTGCTGTGGCTGACTGAAAAGATCACGGGAGATCGGACGATCGCTCTGATTGCGGCACTAATGTTTCTGCTCTATCCCGGCACCCTTGTCGCTGAGGCCAGGGCAGGCAACGAAATACTCTGTATAGTCACAATGCTACTTTTCATGCTCGTGCTGTATCGGGCAGTGGAGGTGGGAAGCCTGTGGCGGTATGGCGTAGCTGGATTGTTGCTCGGGGTCGCAGTGCTTGTAAGGAGCGAAGTATTGCTTTTCCCTGTCTTCCTCCTGGCTTACTTTCTCGTGACTTCGAAGGGTCGGGCTGCACGAGGCACAGTTGTTCTGCGGATGGCGGCCCTCGTGGCCGGCACCGTGGTCGCTATGTCCCCGTGGATCATCCGCAATTACCTCCTCGTGCATGAATTCGTGCCAACCAGCACCCTTGGGGGAGTGGCAGCGCAAGAAGGGCTTTACACATGTGAGCACCTCTCTCAGTTCGCAAGCTTTTCACTAGCGCAACGTGGCGCAGGCCGCGAGCGGGCTGAAGTTGCCACGCAACTCAAGCTTCCATTTGAGGGATCCTATTATTACCAGTTTTTTTATACGCCGCAGGACGAAATGAAGTTTAATCGTGCGCTGCTAAATCATGTCTCAGAAGTATACCGCGGTGATCCTGGAGTTCTTTGCAGTTGCGCGGCTGAGAACTTTTTCTTCAAATTCTGGTTCTTGGGAAAGACCCCCCAGGCGACGCGGTTAAACATTCTGATTCAATTGCCGCTGCTTGCCTTTACTTTCGGAGGCCTTATTGTCATGTATAAGCTTGGGCTCCTGCGAAAGGCAGCAATAATCCTGCTGTACGTCGTTTACATTCTGCTCATCCACGCATCCATCATCGCTCACGCGCGCCACAGCATGTTAGTGC
>JBAPYY010000717.1:0-4341 GCA_049284975.1 Occallatibacter sp. | reverse complement strand
TCACAACACCCCGTTTTTCTACGCACTGCTGGTAACCGAGAAACATCAGTCCGCTGACCCGCTGGGCCGGTATACCGTCAAGCACTACGTCTTCCAACGCGGGGAGGAG
The DNA here is from genome assembly GCA_049284975.1 of Occallatibacter sp. Lineage (GTDB taxonomy): Bacteria > Acidobacteriota > Terriglobia > Terriglobales > Acidobacteriaceae > Telmatobacter. Next base: position 4,232 of record JBAPYY010000717.1, on the reverse strand, counting down.
CGTATTTTTGAGCTTCGCCGTAATCAGGTGCAGATTATCGATGAGGCGCTTCTCTGGCCGACTACCAACCAGCACGTTCCTACAAAACCGAAAGACGATCCGAATGCGCGCGGGCTCGGAGCCAATCCAGACCGCGCATATGACAAGGACATTCTGACTGAGTTTTACCGGGGAATTCGTCCTTTCTCTTCGGTCAAATTGGGGATGTACTGGCGTGGGCCTCTTGAACTTCTGGACGGCAGCACTGTCGAGGTTGTTCTCCTTGAAGATTCAGCCGCATCCAAGCCGACCTATTCTGTGACCGTGCGCGAAGCTCCCGTCACCCTCAAAGCAATCATTGAGGAACTTGCCAGCGTCGAGTTTCCATCTGCCCGTGCGGCGTTGATCACGACCGAGCGAAGCTGAAATCGTGCGATATTTCGCTCCCACCGAGAGCTACACAGAGTCGATTCTTCCGCTTGAAAGGGGTTGACTATGGACGTTTTTACGCTGTATGTAGGTCAGGGGTCTCTGGCCGCAGTTCGAGCTGGAAACGAAGCCATCATCGTCGATGCGCACATGCCGGATTGCGACGATGTCACATCGAAACAAATCGAGAAGAGCCTTGATCACTACCTCGCGAAGAGCAACGTTCGCGGTTTGATCCTGACCGGACTCGACAGAGACCATGCGTGCCCGGCGGGCGTGGAATCCATCCTCACCCGATACGAGCCCACCTGGGTCATGTACCCGAAAGTCTTCAAGGGAACGGATGCGGCGAGCGATGTTTTTGCCACCATCACGCGTCACGAAAGACGACGTGCCAACACGTCGCGGCCGCTGCTGCGCCAATCGGTTCGGGTGGATCGTGTCGAATCTCGAAACCTCACGGGACTAGCATTTGCCTTCACATTTGAGCTGTTTTCACCGCACATGGACGATATGGACAGCTCGAACAACAGTAGCATCGTTCTCAAGCTGGTTGGCCTGGACCAGAACGGCTTCAGCTATCTGATTACCGGCGACACCGAGAGCGATCGCTGGGACAACATCAACCGCTTCTTTGGCAAGTACCTGGCTTCCGACGTGATGGCGGCTCCTCACCACGGTGCGCGCACCGGCTTGAATCCCAAGACTCTTCTCCTGGTCAACCCCAATACCGTACTCATCAGTGCAGGCGTCGATAATTCCTACGGCCACCCCTATGGAGTCGCCGTGCAGGCATACCAGCAGGTGGCCAAACACGTGTTTTGCACCATCGCCGAGGAGGGCAAGTGTCTCCTTACGCGCCGGATCGGTGAAGATTTTCACACCCATCTAGTCCAGCACTTTGAACCGGCTGAGAAGGCGCTCTGATATCCGATGACACTGGACGACATCGTCGCAAAGGTGACAGACCCATATGACCGGCAAGCCCGGCTATATCCAGCGCTTCTGTGTCTGCTCCCGCTCCTAGCCTTGGTGGCGCTCTTGTACGCACCGATTGCGTCGGCTTTAACGGGAGTCGTCACCATCGCGGTGTCCTGCGGTGGATTGTTCCTAATGATGAACATCTGTCGCGAAATGGGTAAGCGCCTGGAGGACAAGCTTTACCGGGAGTGGGGCGGAAAGCCGACAACGCAGTTGCTTCGTCATCGTGACGGCATCATCGATTCTGTGACGAAGCGTCGCTACCACGCATTCCTGGCTGCAAAAATAAATGCCAAGTTCCCAGACGCGGAACAGGAGAAAAGCGAACCCTCCAAAGCCGATGACGCCTACCAATCTGGAGCACGCTGGTTGCTGGATCACACACGCCCGGACAGCGGCAAGCAATTCGATTTGCTCTTTAGAGACAACATTACATACGGATTTCGGCGGAACGCACTGGGCGCCAGACCGTTCGGCATACTTATCGCTAGCGGCTGCCTTGTGTTGGCTCTCGTCAAAGAACACGTCCTCTTCGATGCTGGCGGCCAGATTGTAGATTGGCCGATGTTTGGCCAGCTTTCACCTGCCGCCATCGCCTCGCTTGCAGTGTCCGGCGTTATGGTTCTGGTTTGGCTGTTCTTTTTCACAAAGGCCAGCCTGCGAACCTCCGCGTTTTCGTTTGCGGAGACCCTTCTGCGTACTTGTGATACTTGGCAGTGAGCGCAACCTTGGAAGAGGTTACATGAGCACAACGTTCAAGAATGAACCGAAGCAATCGAAAGAGATGGCCAGTACCCACGAGTTGTTCTTGAATGGGTTTCACCTTACGCTGTCCAGTGAAACCTTCTCCGCACACCGCATGGCGCTGCCGGACAACAAGCAACTCAAGGAACTCCGGCATGCACACGAGGATTGGTTTATCTACTGGCGTGAAGGGTTTCTGTATGCGATTCCACGCAACGACTCGCCGAGAACAAGTATCGGCGACCTGGTCAGCCTGCGGTGCAGCGAGCACTTGCAGTTCATCGTCTCCTTGATTGACGCTCTGCTCCCGAAGAAATTTCCAGGCTACGATGCATTCCGTCGGCACCCCTTCGCTTTTGCGGGCAAGAAAGACGAAATTGTCGGTGCCTCAGCCGCGAAGCTGCACACGCAACCCGCCCTACTGAAATACTTCACGATCCGGCCTACGTTTATCCTCGAAGCAAAAATCATTGAAACAGTCCCGGACCAGACCACCATCGGTCTGTTTCTCACGATAAACACTAAGTGGGAATGCACCGCCGAGCTTTCGGCGCTGGAGGAGGCGGGAGCAAATCTGTCCAGTCTGTACGCAGTTCGCCGCAAAACGCTGCCGGGCGAACGACGTCTCGTCGGCCAAATCAGCTGTATTGCTGGTTCCACAGTCCATCTGAGCGCCGCCTACGATGACAGGACCACCATCGGCGCGAACGAGGTGTTTCTCGAAGGATCAAAAACTAGCTTTGCCCGCTGTCTGAAGGCTCTACTCGGACGTGACTATGATTCATTCGAGCAGACCCGCCAGAGCGAAGAAGCGAAACTCCTCAGTGGCCCGGCCGTGAACGAAATGGTCGGCCAGTTTTATCAGTTTTTCCGTAAAAACCCCGTCCTGGCACTAACAGAGCAGCTTACGGCCACGATTGGCGACCATCTCAAACTCACCAACTCGAATGCGTACCACACGATTCACCAGGCGCTCCCGGTTCAGTATTACTTCGATCCCGCGCGCACAAAAGCAAGCCCCTATCCCTGGGTCGGAATCAAGCAGTACGGACCATTCAGCAAAGACACATTTCCGAAGCGCACGCCCACCATCCTGGTGGTATTTCCGGACTCGGAGCAGGGAGCAACCGAAAAATTCCTCAACAGTTTTCGCAATGGCCTCGCGACGCCAAAGTCACAATACGAGGGTGGTTTCGCGAAACTCTTCAGTCTCCTCAATCCCACGTTCGCGCGCTGCAAGGTACCGCTGGTTAGCACAAGCAACCCTGCCCAGGCGTATCAGCGCGCCATTGAGGAATCGCTTGCTGCCAACTCAAACATCGACGCGGCAATCGTGGTACTGCTCGACCAGCAGGCCGAGCTTCCGGATGCGAACAGCCCCTATCTCACCGCCAAGGCGACGCTCATGCTCGCCGGGATTCCCGCCCAGGAAATCAAGGTCTCGCGGTTCAACAAGCAGCCTTATGAATTGCAGTACTTGCTGGCCAATTTTGCCGTTGCGTTGTATGCCAAAATGAACGGCACCCCCTGGACGGTTAACCAGGACGCCACGATCAGCGATGAACTGATAATCGGGATTGGGACGAGTGAAGTCCGGAAGAACCGATTCAGCGAGCGCTCCCGCTATGTAGGCATCACGACGGTTTTCCGGGGAGATGGTAACTACCTTCTCAGCCATGTCGGTAAGGATTGCACCTACGATGAGTATCCCAAAGTTTTGCAAGAAAGCACGGAGCGGCTTCTCCAGGAGATTAAACAGCGCAACGGCTGGAATCCCGGCGACAATATCAGACTGATATTCCACACCTACAAGCCCCTAAAGAATATCGAAATCGCTGAAATCGCCAAACGCGCTGCACTCGCGGTCGGGAGCGAGCAAACCATAGAGTTCGCCTTCCTCACCGTTACCATCGAGCATCCCTTCCTACTTGTCGATCCGCAGCAACCCGGCATCACGAGCAGATACGGCGATGGAAGGAACGTGAAAGGAGTTCTCGTTCCGGAACGTGGAACGATAACCCAGCTTGGGCGATACACGCGCCTCGTTTGTACCAATGGCCCCTTCCTTGTCAAGCACGAAAACGCGCCATTGCCCGCAC
>JBAPYY010000716.1:0-8972 GCA_049284975.1 Occallatibacter sp. | reverse complement strand
GCCAGAACGAGTTTGGTCTTCAGGCTCATGGGTCAGCTTTGGTGGTTTTCCCTGGCGTGACTGTATTCCTTGAGTTTGTTATGGAGCGTCTTCAGGCTTACACCCAGAATCTCTGCAGAGCGGGTCTTGTTCTGTCCGGTGGCTTCCAGCGTGCGCAAAATCAGCAGCCGCTCCATCTCATCCACGGTTGTGCCCACACGCATTGGCACTATGTTGCTGTCGAGTCCTCCCGCGGTTGGACTCTTCCCCTTGCCGAAGTCCGCGGGCAAGTGCCCGGCATCCAGCGGCGCACCGTCCGCGCAAAGAATCACGGCTCTTTCGATGGTGTTGCGCAGTTCGCGGCCGTTCCCCGGCCAGTCGTATGCCATCAAACGCTCCAGCAAAGACGGCGTCAAGCCGGAAACGCGCCGGCCATGCTTCTGATTCATCTGACTGACCATTGTCTCGGCCATCGCCGGCAGATCTTCGATGTACTCGCGCAAGGGTGGCATGGCAATGTTGAAGACATTCAGCCTGTAATATAGGTCGGCTCGCAGATGACCCTGCGCGACGGCCTGTCCTGGGTCGCGGTTGGTGGCGGCGAGCACCCGCACATCCACCTCCTGTTCGGTCCGCGCGCCCAGCCGACGCAGCTTGCGCTCTTCCAGTACGCGCAACAGCTTCGCCTGGGTTCCCGAAGGCATCTCGCCAATCTCGTCCAGCAGCAGTGTGCCGCCCTGCGCCAGTTCAAAGCAGCCAGCTCGCCGCTCCGCGGCGCCGGTGAATGCGCCTTTCTCATGGCCGAAGATTTCGCTTTCGATCAGCGTTTCGGGAATCGCCGCGCAGTTGACTGCGACAAAGGGCCGCGACTTGCGCGGGCTTAGCTCGTGCAGCGTGCGAGCCACAAGTTCCTTGCCTGTGCCGCTTTCGCCTGTGATGAGCACCGAGACATTGGAAGGGGCAATCTGCTCAATCAGTCCGAAGATTTCGCGCATCGGCCGCGAGCTGCCCACCATCGAGCCAAGCACGCCGGTCTCGCGCAAACGGCGGCGCGCCACTTCAAGCTCAATGGCCGTATCGCGCTGCCGAGTGGCATTGGCCAGTATGGTCTTCAGCCGGGTCGCATCCACCGGCTTCTGCAAAAAGTCGTATGCGCCCAGCTTCATGGCGTCCACGGCCAGTTGAATCGAGCCCATGGCCGTTAGCACCACTACGGCCAGGTGAGAGCCGAGGCCGGAATTTTCAGCGGAGAGCTTTTCGAGCAGGCCGATGCCGTCCAGCCGCGGCATCTTCAGGTCGGTGACCACAATCGCCGGGTCCCAGGCCTGCGCCTTTTCCCAGCCCTCCATGCCGTCGCACGCCGTCTCCGTGCGGTATCCCCATCCGGAGATAAGTTCCGCCAGCCCCATCAGCGCGTGAGGCTCGTCTTCGACAATCAGAACCTTGATTCCGTTTTCCATTCGTGCTTACCCTTAATTCCGCAACATCTCTTTCTACCATGATTAGACGCGCGTTAGCTCGATTTCTCGGTCAATTCGGCCCAGCGGGCGTACAGGGCGTCGTTTTCATGCTGTGCCGCGTCCAGTTCCTTGAGCGCCTCCTGAAGCGCGGCGGCGTCGGTGGCAATGGCAGGATGCTCGACGCGCTCGCGGGCGGCGGTGAGGCGAGTATCGGATTCCTCGACCCGCTCTTCAATGGCCGCGAACTCGCGCGCTTCAAGGTAAGAGAGCTTTTTCTTAGCGGCGTTAGCGGAGCTAGAGGGGTTGGCTGTGCTTGCGGAGTTAGCTGAGTTAGCCGCGCGCTCAGCGTCTTCTTGCCCGGCGATCCAGTCTTCCCATTGCGCGTAATCGGCAAAGCGCCCTGTGTGACCGCGGCCATCCAGACCCAGCACAGTAGATGAGACGCGATTCAATAGATAACGGTCGTGTGTTACCAGCACCAGCGCGCCGGGAAAATCAAGAAGGTTCTCTTCCAGAATCTCGAGCGTGGGAATATCCAGATCGTTGGTCGGCTCGTCAAGGAGCAAAACATCGGCCGGCTCCAGCATCAGCTTTGCAATCAGCACCCGCGCCCGCTCGCCGCCGGAGAGATTCCGCACCGGCTGGTTCAGTTGCTCGCTGGTAAACAGAAACCGCGCCGCCCAACTGGCCACATGCACCTCGCGCCCCTGATGCATCACCGCGTCGCCTTCGGGAGCCAGAGCGCGGCGCAGCGTGAGGCTTTCGTCCAGCTCGCGCATCTGGCTGAAGTAGACCATGCGCAGTGCATCGGCGCGGCGGATGGAGCCTTCGGCCGCGTCAATTTCGCCGCGCAGCAGGCGCAGAAGCGTGGTCTTGCCGCTGCCGTTGGGACCGACTAGCCCCACTTTCATGCCTGCGGTCAGAATAAAATTGAGCCCCGTAAAGAGGCGCCTTCCGGGCAGCATTTCTCCTGGGTGCTCCGGCGATTCCGCGCCCGGCACATCGCAGGCTACATTCTTGAACTCCACTAGCCGTTTGGTCTTGCGCTGGCTCGCCTCAAAGTCAATCCCGGCTGTCGAAACAGCAGTCCGCGCGTCGATGTCTTTCAGTTTGCCGATCATCGCATTGGCCGTATCGATGCGGGCCTTCGATTTTGTAGCCCGCGCCTTCGGGCCGCGCCGCAACCATTCAATCTCCGTTCTCACGCGGTTGCGCAGGCTCTCCTGCTGCCTGTTCTGCGATTCGAGATAAGCCTGCTTTTCTTCGAGAAACCGGCTGAAATTGCCCTTCACACGCAACAAGCCGTCGGCAAAAACGCGATTCAGCTCGATAATTTCGCTCGAAGTGGATTCGAGAAAATAGCGGTCGTGGCTTACCGTGACGGCAGCAAAATTGGACGAGGTGAGCAACTCCTCCAGCCACTCAATGCCGGCCAGATCAAGATGGTTGGTAGGCTCGTCCAGCAACATCACTTCCGGCTCGCTGACCAGTGCTTCGGTAATCGCCAGCCGCTTGCGCCATCCGCCACTCAGCGCGGCAGCCTCGCCGTTGAGGTCAACGAAACCGGCGCGGCCCGAAAGCTCACGCAGCCGCCCTTCCCGTTCATTCTCAGTCACATGCGCACCGGTCAGCGCCCGCTCCAAAACTTGCCGTATGGTGAGCCCTGCATCAAATCGCGAGTCTTGCGGCACGTATGCGGCGCGGGCGCGCTTGCGCACGGCCAGCTCGCCAGTGTCCGGCTCAAGTTGCCCGGCAAGAATGGCCAGCAGAGTGGATTTGCCAGCTCCGTTTGGCCCGATAAGGCCGATCCGGTCGCCCTCGTTGACGGTGAGTGAAATGTTCTGGAAGAGCGGCTTGGCGCCGAACTGTTTGGTCACTGACTGCACATTGAGAATAGGAGGCATCTGTCTTGAGGATACTGTGCCGGAGTCCTGCTCCCTGCTCGCCCATCGAACCCCACGGCTGATCGCCCGTCAAACTCTATATTCCACGGATTCGGTAGTGGTGCGGTTTCCGGATTGCCGACCAACCGCCCGGAATGGGCTAGTGTGGGTTATACTCGGACTGTTTTCCGCAATGGGGCGATCGCCAATGAGTACATTGCTCGATTTTGCAGTTATGGCCATCAGCGCGATACCGATCTTGATCGCGGTGAAGTGCAAGCACGCCAATATCACACTTATCGCCCTCCTCAGCTTGTTCTCATTCACCATCGTTGGTTGGACGGCCGCCATGGCTTGGGCAATTTGGGGGAGGACCGATCCGAACGAATATGCGAAGCAGTCCGGGAGGATGTGACAGAACTTCCCCCTGGCGGCAACGGTTATGGAAGGCTAGCGACGATCTAGGCACAAACCGTAAGATAGATGCGGCGGGCGTGAATGACGAATCGTGGCGAGGGATGGTGAGACTTCCAATGCGTAAGCGGATAGCTCGCACGGGCGCGAAGACCGACGGGAAATCGGCTTTCCCGTGGAAGACCTACGCCACAATCGCCGTGATGATCGTTTTGGTGCTTTGGGCCGTAGAGCATCCAGGTAATTTCTTGAGTCAGCTGATTCGCGTGATCTTTGCACCGTGACCCCGCGCGGAGCGAACGCAGTCGCGTGTTGTTCGCTGCCTCTGTGGGATGCATCAGTATGAGAGCCGTTGCGCCGCTTTGCGACCGTATCACCGCCAAACCGGAAACTACACCACCACCCCAGGTTCCGTCTCTCCGGGTTGACCGCCTATACTCTCCACTGTCGGAATTTTCCGTGAGGGAGTACATCTATGTCTTCAACCGCTGTAACCTACGCACGTCAGAATCATCCACGCTTTTTGAAAGAGCTCAAGGACCTGCTGCGCATTCCTTCTGTCTCCACGCTGCCCGAGAACAAGGGCGATTGCCGCCGCGCCGCCGAGTTTCTTGCCGCCGAACTGACCCGCATCGGCATGGAGCACGCGCGGCTCATCGACACCGTTGGCCATCCGCTGGTCTATGCCGACTGGCTGCACGCACCTGGAAAGCCTACCGCGCTCTTTTACGGACACTACGATGTGCAGCCCACCGATCCCGACGACGAGTGGCTTTCGCCGCCTTTCGAGCCAACAGAGCGCGATGGCAACCTCTATGGCCGCGGCACCTGTGACGACAAGGGCCAGGTCTGGTCGCAGGTCAAGGCGCTCGAATCGCTGACGGCCGCCACGGGCAAGCTGCCCCTGAATGTCCGCGTCATCCTCGAAGGCGACGAAGAAGTCGGCGGGGAGGGAATTGCCGAATATGTCGCTTCCAAACCGGCCGACCTCAAGGCCGATTTTGCCTTGGTCTGCGATACCGAACTCTTTGCGCCCGGCCTGCCCACTCTGTGCGTCGGTCTGCGCGGCATGATTTATACCGAGCTCGAAGTCCGCGGCGCCAAGACCGATCTCCACTCCGGTATGTACGGCGGCGCTGCGCCGAATCCATTCATGTCTCTCGCGCATATGCTGGCCAAGCTCAAGGACGAAAACGGCCACATCCTCATCCCCGGCTTCTACGACGACATCATTCCGCCCAGCCCCGAGGAATTGAAGGCGTGGAAGAGCCTGCCCTTTGACGAGGAGCACTATCGCAAGAACGAAGTCGGCTCGCGCACGCTGGTTGGCGAGTCTGGCTACAGCGTCATGGAGCGCACATGGGCGCGGCCTTCGCTCGACGTGCACGGCATCCCCGGCGGTTTCATCGGCGCAGGCGCAAAGACTGTGATTCCCGCCAAGGCTCTGGCCAAGGTCTCAATGCGTCTGGTTCCCGGCATGACGCCGGCCAAGGCCTTTGCCCTTTACAAGGCTTACGTCGAAAAGATCACGCCCGTCGGCGTCGATGTCGATGTGCGGCTAATTCACGCGGGCGACGCCTGCATGGTTCGCGTCGATAACCCTTACATTCAGGCTGCTACCAAGGCGCTGCACGAGGTATGGGGCAAGGACACGGTCTTTATCCGCTCCGGCGGCTCCATCCCCATCGTCGGCGACTTCGACCGCCATCTGGGAATGCCCAGCGTGATGATGGGCTTCGGCCTTCCCGACGACAACATTCACGCCCCCAACGAGAAGTACTGTCTGAAAAACTTCGAGCTGGGAATCGAATCGATCGTGCGCTTCCTGGAAGAAGCTGGCAAGTAAACCGTCGCCCCAGGTCTCCGCGATCGAGACTTGGGGTGTCCGGCGCTATAAAAAGTGCAAAGAAGGGAAACTAGCCGCTGAGGAACAATAAGAGATGAAAGGCGAATGCAGTCAATGTAAGGAACCACTGACAATAGAAAATGCCTCACGAATTGTAGCCAAAACAGGATACGGTCGATGCCGATCATGTGAAAACGAACATACAAAGGGTAGATCGCGGACATTGTGCGGAAGATATACGCTTGGTCGTTCTCAGGCGAAGTTTAATAACCACAAGTGGGAATTGAGCTTTCAGCAATATGCAGCGATTGTGTCATCCGACAAGTGCTTCTACTGCGGTAACCCGCTTCCGACAGCAGCAGCTGGGCTGGACCGCAAGGATAATGGGGAGTATTCATGGGACTCCGTATTGCCATGCTGTGGGAAACAGCCGAGGGCCGCAGGTCCACGAGGATGTAATGAAACTAAAAGTGGTGACACACCACCTATTCTCCTGTTCGCACGAAGATGGTACGAGGAACACAACAAACTTCCCACCGAACAAGATTTTTTCGGCAAGGTGCGAGAGTTCGAAGCTGGACGAGATACTACGTTCGAGGTTATTTCTAGACTGAGCTCAGAAGAACTAAAGGCACTAAAGAGAGCCAAGTCCGTTCGGGAAGGCCTTGAAAAGGCAGGTGGCCGAAGTCTTATTCGATCCATTACATAAATACGGTGGGTGGCCTACCCTTTAACAATCCATAAAGCCTGAGTGGGAAAACACCCCAATCGGTTATGTTGATGAGAAGACATGGGGGCAACCCGCCACGATGAGAGCCGTTCTCGACACTTCCGTAATTGTCTCGGCAATGCGCAGCCGGCATGGTGCCAGCAACCGACTGCTCCAGTTGGCCTATGCCCGCTCCTTTCAAATGTTGGCCACGCCGGCCCTTTTCCTGGAATATGAGGAAGTGCTGGGACGAGACGAACAGCGCGCCGTCCATGGCATGTCGCCGGAGCGCACAGCCGCGCTCCTGATTGGAATTGCTGCTATCATTGAGCCAGTCAAGGTCTACTATCGCTGGAGACCGCAGATGCAGGACGTGGACGACGAGATGGTGCTCGATGCGGCGATCAACGGGCGCGCGGACGTGATCGTCACACACAATCTCAGGGATTTTCTCACCGCCGCTTCGCGGTTTAATCTGCGTGTTGTGAGTCCCGCAAGTTTTGTACAGGAGGTGCTGAAATGAACAGAGCAACGATTCCGGTCAAGCTGCCTCCCTCCCTGGGAAATGCGGCACGCAAGCTGGCGGAAGAAGATGGCGTTTCGCTGAGCCAGTGGGTCTCCCTCGCGGTCGCGCAGAAGATCAGTTCTGTTGAAACTGCTGAGGCTTTTTTCAAACGGAGATCGCAAGGCGCGGAGCAAGTGGATTTCCTGGAGATTCTGCGCAGCGCCCCCGACCGTACACCCGATCCAGGTGATGAATTCACCTCTGCGCACGTTTAATTCCAATGGATTCATTCCCACTTGACTTCCATCAACTGTATATACAATAAACCTATGGGAATTATGTACGATCCCGGCAAGATGGCAAACCGCAAAACATCATCTAAGCCGCTGCCCGAACCGCTCATTGCCGAAGACGGCGAGGTCCGTGAGATTCGAGCCGGAGACGTTGCCCGCTTCAGGCCTTTCTCTGCGCTGCCGCAGGCAGAGCAGAAGGTGCTGCTGAAGCTCGGTAAGCGCGGGCCGCAGAAGGCGCCGAAGAAAGTTCCTATCTCGATTCGACTCTCACCGGATGTGGTGGAGGGCCTCCGCGCCACCGGCAACGGCTGGCAAAGCCGCGCGGATCAGGCGCTCAGGTCATGGCTGACAAGGCAGACCGCGTCTCACGCTTGAGTTATCGGGATTACCACTGAGGAGAAGATATGCCCACGGAAATGCACAATCCGGCGCACCCCGGCCAAGTGCTTCAGGAATACCTGGAAGGGATGAACATTACTCACGTGGCGAAGCATCTTCACGTTTCGCGCGTGACGCTGTCCAGGATTCTCAATTGCCGCGCGGGCATCTCTGCGGAGATGTCGTTGCGCCTGTCGGCGGCGCTGGGAACGCATCCCAGCTTCTGGTTTGATATGCAATCTTCGTATGAGTTCGCTCAAGCTAAACGAAAGCGAATCCCGAAGATAGTACCGTTCGGCATCGCCGCTTAGAGGCCAGGTCCTCCGGAGCCGGGTGCCCCATCGTTGATGCAGTCTTATCGCATCAAGGGTGGGAAAGCACAGACTTCAACCTTCGAGCTTCCCACCCTTCACAAACGCGTGAAGGATGGGGCACCCGGCACCCGGATTTGGGTGGCAAACACAAGCCGCCGCCACTCTTATCGCGTAAGCTGAATCTACGGCCATGTCCGATTTTCCTTCCAATGCGGAACTCTCCAAAGACCTGGATCAAGCCTTCGCCGGAGAACTGCCGTGCCGCCCGGATGTCCCTGTGCAGTCCGGTCCCATGATTGACTTCAGCCATGTCAGCGTCGCGTTCGATGACCGGCCTGTTCTGGAGGACGTGAGCTTCTTTGTGAATCGCGGCCAGACCCTCTGCATACTGGGCCGAAGCGGCGTGGGCAAGTCGGTGGCCCTGCGCATGCTGATGGGCTTTCTCATTCCGGACGAAGGCTCCATCCGTGTCGAAGGCCAGGAGATTGTCGGACTCGATGAAGAAGGTTTGCGGGCCACCCGCAAGCGCATCACTATGGTCTTCCAGAACGGCGCGCTCTTTGACTCCCTTAGCGTGCGCGAGAATGTTGCGTTTCCGCTGCGCGAGTGCGGTGGCCTCAGCGAAGAGCAGATACAGGAGAAGGTTTCCCAGTTGGTCAATGTGGTGGGCGCCGAAGACGTGGCGGATGCGCTGCCGGCAAGCCTCTCCACAGGCCGCAAGCGCGCCGTAGCCATTGCCCGCGCCCTCGCCGCGGAGCCGGAGATTGTGCTTTACGACGAGCCCACTACCATGGTCGATCCCATCATCGCCCGCCGCCTCGGCGACCTGATCGAGATTCTCAAGCAGCATCTCGGCAAGACCAGCATTGTGGTTACCCACGATATGCGATTTGCCGAGCGTCTCGCCGACCTGGTCCTCTTCCTGCACCAGGGCCGCGCCCAATACTTCGGCCCGATCGAGGGCTTCATGGCGTCGACCGATCCTCATATTCAGCAATTCATGGCGCTGGACGCTTATACATTACCTTCGGGATAAATGCGTCTCGCACCGTAACCGCCCCCGGGGAGATCCAGCTTGCCGAGATTTGCCGGGCTGGAGGATGCTGTTCAAGAGGGTGTTCGCCGCGACCTGGCACAGGAGCTTCTTGGGAAAGTGCGACCCCTATCGCAGCCTCGTTGGCGCGGTATAAT
>JBAPYY010000715.1:0-7773 GCA_049284975.1 Occallatibacter sp. | reverse complement strand
TCTTCTTCCCGTCCGCGTGTTTTGAGCGGCATGCGCCCCACAGGCAAGCTGCACCTGGGTAACTACATGGGCGCGCTGGCCAACTGGGTCAAGCTGCAAGACCAGTACGAGTGCTACTTCTTCATCGCCGATCTGCACGCGCTGACCACCGACTACGCAGACACGTCGGGCATTGCGCCCAATACGCTTGAAGTGGCACTGGATTTTTTGGCCGCTGGACTCGATCCGGAGAAGTGCACCATCTTCGTGCAGAGCCAGGTGAAACAGCACTATGAATTGCCGTTGCTGTTGGGGATGATTACACCGCTCGGCTGGCTGGAGCGCGTGCCCAGCTACAAGGAGATGCAGGAAAACCTGGCCAGCAAAGACCTGACCATGTATGGATTCCTTGGCTATCCAGTGCTGATGGCGGCGGATATTCTGCTCTACCAGGCTGATTTTGTGCCTGTGGGGCAGGACCAGCAGGCGCACGTGGAGTTGACACGCGAGATTGCGCGGCGGTTCAACTTCTTCTACCCAGCAGGAAAAGTAAAATCCGGATTTAGCTACGCCCGGCAGGATGTACTCATCGACCCTATTGGCCAAAATCTGGCCAGAAAGTTCGGGACAGAACTAACGGGTACACACTACCGCGTCATTGATCCTTCCGAAGTCTATAATGCGATCGAACGTGACGTTCTCCCCGAACCCAAAGTGCTCCTCACGCCTTCGCCCAAGCTGCCTGGCACTGACGGCCGCAAGATGTCGAAGAGCTATGGGAACACCATACAGTTGACCGACCCGGAGCCGGTGGTGCGCCAGAAGCTGAAGACCATGGTGACTGACCCGGCGCGCGTTCGCCGCACCGACGCGGGCGACCCGGACAAGTGCCCCGTGGGCGACCTGCACAAGGTCTTCTCCACACCTGAGACAATGGCGAAGGTCTATGAAGGCTGCCGGTCGGCGGGGATTGGCTGCATCGAGTGCAAAGGCTGGGCGGCGGACGGATTGGTGAAGGTTTTGCAGCCGATTCAGGAGCGACGCGCCAGTTTTTCCGCGGCACAGGTGAAAGAAATCCTTGATGATGGTTCCCGCCGGGCCAGCGCCCGCGCCGAAGAGACGATGCGGCAGGTGCGCGCGGCCATGCAGATGACCCTGACCAGCGACACAGGTCAGTAGGCAACGAATGCAAGTGCTTGAAAAGACAATTCCGTGGTGGCGCAAGGCGCTCAAGTTTGCGCTGGGAGGCATTCGCTCCGGATTTGGTTTTTTCCCGCGGCCGGCAAGGTTAGAACCGGTTGCCGCGCCGATGTTTTCCGGCGACCACAAAGAGATTCCGGAAGAAGAGAGAGCTTTGACCAAAGCGTTCCCCAAAATCGAGATGACCGCGCCGACAATTCCGTTAAATGTAAAGGCGGAGTACGTTCGTGTTGCCGAGCCAAAACCCGCGGCTGAAAGGGAGAAGGAAAAGACCGAGGCAGCAAGAGAAATTCCTGAAGAGACTTCCGGGGCTAAGGCCCATGCGGATTCTGTTGGCGTAATGCGGGGGTTGAAACCTCCATCTCTCTCCGGCTCGAGTTTTTCCGCAGTCAGCGAAACCGAAGTTGCCGTTAAAGCCGGGGCAGTCAGCGACGTAGTTGTAGCCCATGAAGCGGAACCTGATTCGCCAGCAATGGTTGATGCTGTCGCCGAAATTGAGGTCGCAGTCGAGAGTGAACCGGAGCAGATCCCGGTTCCGGCCACTGAACCAGAAGCCGTGAGCGAACAAAACTCGGAGCAGGGTGAAGTGAAAGAACTGACCAATGAGGCTGGCGGGGTTCCGGTCGACGAGGCTGAGGTGGTTGTGGAGGTCGAAGCTGCGCAAGAGGATGTCTCAGAGCTAGTTGTAGAGATCGATGCATTGGAAGAGGCCGCGCCGGAGCCGGTTGAAGAGGCAGCCCAGCCTGTGGAAGTGCCGGAAACAAATGACACCCCCGAAGTCGTGGACGTGCCCCCCTCCGAGGCGTTCAAAGAGCCGGCGCCAGGGGCCGACGCCGTGCAAGAAGCTTTGCTGGAGCTGACAGAAAAAGAAGCCGGGCAAGAGGCTATCCCCGCTCCTGAACTGATTTCAACTTCTGAGCCTGCCGTAGAAATTTCTCCAGAGATAGAACCTGTTGAAGCACTTGCGCCAGAAACAGCGGCCGCGCCAGAGAGTGCGCCGGAGCCGGTCGTCGAGGCGACCAACGGTCCCGATGCCACGCCACCGCTGGTGCTCACTGTTCAGCCCAGCGCCGAGGAAAAGGCCGACGCGAAAGCGGACGAGAGGGCTGCGGCCAAGCTTGCCGCGCGGCAGAAAAGGCTGGACGAAAGCTCAGAGCAATCTCCCTTTTCGGTTTTTGTGGGACAGGTTTATGATGGGCCGCTTGATCTACTGCTGGACCTTATCCGCAAGCAGGACATCGACATCTACGACATTCCAATCGCGCGAATCACGGCGCAGTTTCTGGCCTATGTGAACCAGCTCAAAGCTGGTGACGTGGATGTGGCGGGCGAATTCATTTACACCGCCTCGCTGCTGATCCACATCAAGAGCAAGATGCTGCTGCCGCGTGCCCCCACGGGTCCGGAAGACGTGGCCGAGGATCCGCGGCGCGAACTGGTGGAGAGGCTACTGGAGCACGAACGCTTCAAGAACGCTGCGCAGATGCTGCAACAGAAGCAGATGCTTGAAGCCGCCACGTGGTCCAATCCCGGCGTGCGCGAGTTCAAAGACGATGAAGGCGCGGAGCCGGAGATTGCCGCTGACACCGTGGACCTGGTGCGCATTTTCAGGGATATTTTGGAGCGCGCGCGCAACCGGCCTGTTCTCAATGTTGAGGAGGACTCGGTGACAGTGGGTCAGATGATTCAGTTTCTGGCACGCCGCCTCACCATGGAAGATAAGCCCGTGGCCCTGCGTCGCCTGCTGAGTCATACGCGCAGCGAACGGGCGCTGATCGCCATGTTCCTGGCGCTACTGGAGATGGTCCGGTTGCAGGCGATTTTGCTTCGCCAGGATCGCCAATTCAGCGAGATCTTCATCAAGAAGCACTCAGGCTTCGATGCCGTGATGAACGAAGGTCTGGGCAACGCGCGCGACGACTGGCGGTAGGCGACCGATTCAAGCAGTTTCAGCAGAGCTGTAGATGCACTTCCCCGTCTTGCGTACGAAGGTCAAAGGAATTTTGGGATTATTGATATCCTTGTCGCCATCATCAGACCACTTTTTGGTCCATTTCTTGAAATATGGCTCTATCTGTGCCGGAGTTAAAAGATAGATTTCCTTCAACTCGATTCCGTCGTAAACAGCAAATATCCAGTCCACCTGCCTATATTTCTCGATAATGTGCGGATTCATGTGATGGTGGGTGGAAAAGCTTTGAGTAAGGTGAGTATTCACCGACTTCAGTTCGTATTCACGCCCGTTTTTGTCCCGAGCGTCGTTGCCTTCGCGCCCCGGCAGTATTGTCAGGCCTGTGCAAAGCAGGATTTGAAGGATCTTGCCGCCATTGTCTTGAAATATGTCGTCGATTCCATGAGTAGAGGCGAGTTCCTGGAAATTGCGGATGCTGGGCCAAAGCTCACGAAGTTTTGCATGATCGAGATGTGGCTTCATGCCTGCTCCGTCAACAGCAGGTCAACCACATCAACCCCTAATACAATCGCGAGCCGCTCCATACTGTCGATCGATATATTTTTCTCGTTTCGCTCGACACTCCCGATATAGTTCCGATGTAGGCCAGCTCGCGCTGCCAATTCCTCTTGAGAGAGGCCGCGTGCCAATCTCGCCGATCTCAAGTTGACAGCAAACCTTGCACGCGCGGTAATCTTAGATTTCAAGGGCTTCATTATCTTTCATGCTCGCCCCGTGGTAAGCTGAAATCTACAGTCTATAGACTGTATGAGGTGAAAATGTCGGCAGCCCTCTTCTCCGCGAAGCCCGCTTATTCGACGCAGCTCGGTGCTGCATATGTGGGTGACTCCCTGAAGCTGCTCGCCGATTTGCCCGACAGTTCTGTCAATTTGGTTATCACGAGCCCCCCGTTTGCGCTTCAGCGGCAAAAAGAATACGGCAACCGTGACCAAGCGGAATACGTGGACTGGTTGATGCAGTTTGGTCGACTGGTGCGCCAAAAGCTGCGTGAGGATGGGAGTTTTGTCCTCGATCTCGGGGGAGCGTATCGGAAGGGTGCTCCAGTGCGCAGTCTCTATCAGTTCCGGGTTCTTTTGCGGTTCTGCGATGAATTAGGGTTTCACTTGGCACAGGAGTTTTTCTGGCACAATCCCTCCAAACTTCCCAGCCCTATCGAATGGGTAAACAAACGGAAGCTGCGGGCCAAGGACACAGTTAATACGCTCTGGTGGTTTTCGCGCTCAGAATGGCCCAAGGCAAACATTTCCAATGTGCTGACTGAGTACAGCCTGCGCATGAAGAAGCTGCTGAGGGATCCTGCTGCTTTTTATACGCCCAAACAACGGCCTTCTGGACATGAGATTGGTCTCGCATTCGCAAGCGATAACGGTGGCGCTATCCCCTCTAACCTTTTGCAGATTCCGAATTCAGAAAGCAATGGCGTTTACCTCGGTGCTTGCAAGAAGATAGGGATAATAGGGCATCCGGCA
The DNA here is from genome assembly GCA_049284975.1 of Occallatibacter sp. Lineage (GTDB taxonomy): Bacteria > Acidobacteriota > Terriglobia > Terriglobales > Acidobacteriaceae > Telmatobacter. The sequence continues at coordinate 3,153 of JBAPYY010000715.1, read as the reverse complement.
CGTTTCCCTTCGAAATTGCCGGAGTTCTTTATTCGTTTACTGACCACCCCCGGTGATTTGGTTGTGGACATCTTTGCTGGCTCAAATACGACTGGCATGGTGGCAGAGGCGGAGGGTCGCCGCTGGCTTGCCTTTGAACTGAATCGCGAATACGTTGCTGCCTCAGTACTCCGGTTTGTGCCCAATGGGCTCTCAGTCCTGAGAATGAAAGAACTGTACGAGTCTGTCCTTCGCGGTGAATCCGTTTCTATCGATGAGGAGGTCGGATTTCAACCGCAGCTTCTTGCTGTCTAGTTGAACTCCCTGTGGGGATGCGAGGCTTTGGGATGGAAGACAAGGCGAAACAAACTGAAGATAGCCGCAGCCAGACTTGGGCGGAACTCCATGAAAAAGCAAAGGATGACCCTGAGTTTGCGGAGAAGCTGAAAGTTGCACAGCGCGTGATAGATAAGTACAGCGAGACCTTCCAGCAGCTCGCAAACTGCTGACCCTATGCCAGCGTGGTTTCCGCCGCCGCCGCACTCGGTGGGACGAGCCCTAGCCCCTCACCGTGTAGAATTGTTGAAGACAGGTTAATTCCCTCGCCTTTCAACGCAAACAATCGTGCGAAATTGCGGTTGTTGGGGTTTTATGGACGCCAATTTATCCGGCTCTGCAGTCTTCCGCCACAATCCATCTCCTTTGTATTTGCTTTTTAATGCTTTTCAGTCACGACCATGGAGGGCCATGCGCGCCGGGAACTTCTCCTGCCGCGGGGGTGGACTTTGATGGCGCAAGTGGCTGCAGCAACGCAAGTTCTTCCATCAAAGGGATCGCAGCTTGATCACAAGCTGAACGTGAGGCCAAGCCGCGCGGGCATCGCGGTGTTTCTGGCGGCATTGGCCGGCGGGCTGTGCTACATCGCATTTCACGTCGCCAAGGACATGGAGACGGTGACGGTAACCAGCATCTGGCCGTATATGCTGCTGGCTCTGGCACTGCTGATTGCGCTTGGCTTCGAGTTCGTCAACGGCTTCCACGATACGGCAAACGCTGTAGCCACAGTTATTTATACCCATTCGCTTGAACCCAATATTGCGGTGGTCCTGTCAGGGCTTTTCAATCTGGCTGGCGTGCTGGCATCCACGGGGACGGTGGCTTTCGCGGTTCTCACCCTTTTGCCGGTGGATCTGATTCTTCAGGTCAGCTCCGGAGCCGGCTTCGCCATGGTCTTTGCGCTGCTGGTTGCCGCCATTCTGTGGAACCTGGGCACATGGTGGCTGGGACTGCCGGCCTCAAGCTCGCACACCATGGTTGGCTCGATTATTGGCGTGGGCGTCGCCAACCAGTTGCTCCGTGTGCATGCCGGCACTTCTGGTGTGGATTGGGAGCAGGCCATCAAGGTTCTCAAGGCGCTGCTGATTTCGCCTCTGGTCGGTTTCTTCTGCGCCGGTATTCTGCTGCTTATCTTCAAAGGATTGACCGATACGGATCGCGCCAGAAGACTGGCCCTTCTCTATAGAGCCAACTATTTGAAGCCCATTTCGGCGCTGTTTTCTGTAGCGCGGGCGGGCATCGTGCTGACGATTCTGCTGAATGTGTTTGCCTGGTTTTCGGGCGCTTTCCTTCCCTCGGCGTGGCTCTACATCCGCGGGATTGAGACGTGGAAACATTCTTTGGGGCTGATCTTGGTAGTGCTCTCGACAGGCCTCGTTGCCCATATCATGCTGGCGTTATTCTGCCAGTTCGTTCTTGATCACGGCCGTGTACTTTTTGAGGCTCCCAAAGGCGAGAAGCCGCCACCGTGGCCCATTCGCGCGCTGATGGTGCTCACATGCTCAGGCGTCAGCTTCTTCCACGGCTCCAATGACGGGCAGAAGGGTATGGGCCTCATCATGCTCATCCTCATTGGCACCGTTCCTACTGTTTATGCGCTGAACCACGCCGCCACAGCCAACGGGATGCAGGAGTTCATGGCCGCTTCAGGGCAGGCTGTGAACGTACTGGACCGTCACGCCGACCAGCGCATTGTTTTTCACTCCGACGCTCGAGCCGAGGTCACCGACTACGTCCGCACGCAGCAGTTTCGGCCGGAGACATTGCTGGCGCTTCGCGAACTGGTCACGGATGTGAATCGCGAAGTGACCGTCTACAAGACGTTCAAGGCCGTTCCTGCGCAAGACGAAACCAACATTCGCAACGACATGTATCTGGCGAGCGAGGCTTTGCGGCTGATGGCCAAGAATCACAATCCAGCTTTCACCGCAGATGAGAACAAGGCCCTGGCGAACTACAAGAAAAAAGTGGACAAGACCATTAAGTTCATCCCCGACTGGGTGAAGGTCGCTGTGGCGCTGGCTCTTGGACTGGGTACGATGGTCGGCTGGCGGCGCGTGGTGGTGACGGTGGGCGAAAAGATCGGCAAGGAGCACCTGACTTATGCGCAGGGTGCCTGTGCTGGACTGGTGACCATGGGCACGATCTTTGCCGCAGACAACTTTGGCCTGCCGGTTTCAACGACGCACATTCTCAGTTCCGGCGTGGCGGGCACCATGGCCGCGAACGGGAGCGGCCTGCACCTTTCGACGATTCGCAACATCGCAGCGGTGTGGGTGTTCACGCTTCCGGCAGCTGCGCTGCTCGCGGGCTTGCTCTTCTGGTTATTCCGCGCAATCTCCTAGGTTCTTGTCCGCATGATTTCGCGCCTTTGTGGTTCGTGGCTTCCCACCCATTCGCCAGAAAAAGGCGAATGGATGGGGCACGGAGATGGAACAAGTTCGAGCAGACAAAGAACTTGAGCGCGCCGCTCGCCTATTTCTTTTTGACCTTCATCAATTCGACAGCCTTTTGAGCGATATGCTCGGCGCTGACTTCCAACTCCTTGACCAACTCCCAAGGCGCGCCTGAATCGCCGAAGCGATCTTTTACGCCGATGGCTCCGGTGATCATAGGCTTGCTGTAAAGCTGTTTACTCTCCGTGAGAATTCCGCTGACGCGCCATGCCAGAGCGCCGATCTGATGTTCTTCGGCGGTGATCACCACGCCGGTTTCCTCGGCAGCGCGAATGATGGCCTCGGCGTCGATGGGCTTGAGCGTGTGCAGGTTGAGAACTCGCGTTTCGTAACCGTAGTCGCTCTTCAGGATGCGGGCGGCACGCATAGCCTCGGGGACCAT
>JBAPYY010000714.1:0-9378 GCA_049284975.1 Occallatibacter sp. | reverse complement strand
ACCTTGATGCGCGCGCAGCCGCGCTCTTTCAGAAGATCGATCATGTACTTGAAATATTCGATATGACCACCCTGATAGCTGGACACGGCGATGGCGTGCGCGTCTTCCTGCAAGGCCGCGGTTACGATTTCGTCAACAGAGCGGTTGTGGCCGAGGTGAATGACTTCAGCGCCGTGGGACATCAGAATGCGGCGCACGATGTTGATGGAGGCGTCGTGACCGTCGAAGAGCGAGGCCGCAGTGACAAAGCGAACTTTGTTTACCGGTTTGTATTCGGCTGCCTTTGGGGAAGGCTTTTCGGCAATGGATGAGACTGTCATTGGGTCGTGAAAATCTCCACTGTGGAATCAAGATATAAGTCAGGTGTTATGGTTGTCCAACATAAGAGTCGCCTGGATTTTGGGTAGGTTGCCGCCTTGGCCCTCACAGTGCGCGCATCAAAAAAGAAGCAAAATCGGCACCATTAGATGCGAGTGTGAGAAGATTAAGTTGCGTGTTTTCAGTTGCGAAGAAGCATCTTTCGGCGAGGCTTGCACTTTACCTGGTTGAATGTCATCTTCGACGCCGCATTTGCGCTGCAACTCCTTATACTGAAATTGCAGCGTACTTGGGAACTTTGATAGGCTCAGGCCATCTTCAAGCTGGGCAGGAGGAGAGCTTTCATCATGGCAGAGGAAAACAAGAGCAACGGACTAGCGTGGTTTTTGGCTGGATTGGGCGTGGGCGCTCTGGTGGGCATTCTTTACGCGCCCAAAAGCGGCAAGGAGACGCGGGAAGACCTGATTAACGGCGCTCGCGAAGGGACCGAATATCTGCGCGCGCGCACACGGCAAGCCGCCGAACAGATGGGCGACCTGGTGGACAAGGGCAAGGTGCAGGTGAGCGAATATGTGGAGCGCGGCCGCGAGGCTGTGGACCGCGGACGGGCACAGTGGGAAGAGTTTGTAGAGCGCGGGAAGAATCTGGTTTCCGAACAGACCGGCCGGGTGACAGCAGCTGTTGAAGCGGGACGCCAAGCCTATAGGGCACCCTCTGGCGACGACGAACCCAAAGAAGTTTAAGTCGGCGTTTCCCCTGGGCCTGATTTCGATCCGGTGATTTATTGATCATCCGCATGGAGCCTTGCGCACGCTAGAGGTTGCGGCCCCGGCGCGGGCTTCGGATAGAAGGTTACGCCCTGGCTGGGGAAACGCAAGAGATAACCCAGATGCGAACTCGCAGATAAACGGAACGAGACGATTGCAATGCCAAAACTGGACAATCAAACCATCCTGCTCGCCTTGGCTATTGCCATTGGGCTGGCTGTGTTGCTGCAGACGATCATCCTGCTCGCAATGTTCGTCACCATGCGCAAAGTGGTTAGCGCCGTCCGAGAAGAGGCCGAGAGCTTGCGCGCCGCTGTGATGCCCGTAATCTACGACTCGCGTGATGTGCTTGCGAGTTCGCGGGATGTTCTTGCCAACTCGCTGGTGTTTTTCGGCAACTCGCAGAAGTTCCTGACCGATGCGCAAGGATTCTTTACCCGCGTTTCGCCCAAGATAGAGTCTACGGCCAGCGACGCGGCGGAAATTACCCGGGTGCTGCGGACGCAGGCCGCGGAGATGCAAGCTTCGACCATGGAGATTATGGAACGGGTACGGAAGCAGAGCGACCGGATGGACGCCATGGTCTCGCACTTTTTGGACACGGTAGACCGGGCCGGGGGCTATGTGACCGAGGTTGTCAGCACGCCGGTGAGGCAGATATCGGGCGTACTGAGGTCAGTCAAGGCTATCGTCGAATCACTGCGCGGGGCGGGAGCTACGCGCTAGGCAAGCTGGACAATCCAGCCGCCGCCGACCACTTCGTCGCCGTCATAGAAGACGGCTGACTGGCCGGGGGTTACGGCGCGCTGCGGCTCGTCGAATGTTGCGACAACCTCATCCGGGCCAGCCGGTTCGAGCGTGGCCCAGGCAGGTTCGTGCCGGTGGCGAATCTTGATGCGCACGCGCATGGGGCCGGACAGATTCGGAATCGAAATCCAGTTGAGATCGCGGGCGCGCAGGGTGGGCGTGGCCAACTCTTCGTCTGCGCCCACGGTGACACGATGGCTGGCCGGGTCAATATTCAGAACGTAAAGCGGCGAGGGCGAGCTGACACCCAATCCCTTACGTTGGCCGACGGTGAAGTTGAAGATGCCGTCGTGATGGCCCATGATTTCGCCGGTTGAGGCGACCATCTCGCCGGAGGTTTCCGGCAACTGCCTGCCCTGCTCTTCAAGATAAGCCGTCAGAAACTGCTTGTAATCGCCGCCGGGGATGAAACAAATCTCCTGCGAGTCGGGCTTTTCGGCTAACGAAAGGCCGTGGCGGCGGGCGATCTCGCGCACCTCGGGCTTGGTGAGCCGGCCAAGGGGAAAGAGCGTGTGGGCCAGCTGCCCCTGCGTGAGGCCAAAGAGGAAATAGGTCTGGTCCTTGGCCAGGTCCGCGGGGCGCTTGAGAATCCAGCGGCCGCGCGCGGGGTCGAACTCGTTGACCGCGTAATGGCCGGTGGCGATGCGATCAGCGCCGATGGAGCGCGCGGTCTGGAGCAACTGATCGAACTTGAGGTGGTTGTTGCAGAGTGAACAAGGAATGGGCGTACGCCCGGCAAGGTACTCAGCGACAAATGGCCGGACAACCGCGTCTTCAAATCGCTCCTGCTGATTGACGACGTAGTAGGGAATTTTGAGGTGCTCGGCTACGCGGCGGGCATCATAAACATCGTCGAGTGAACAGCAGCGGCCGGCCTTGGGCGCGTCCGGGATGCCGTGCTTGCCGGCCAGACGGGTCTGGTCCCACAACTGAAGCGTCAGGCCGACGACGGAATTGGGTGAATCACCGCCCTCTGCGTGGGCGAGCATCGCCGCAACCGTCGAGGAGTCAACCCCTCCGGACATGGCTACGGCAATGGTGGTGCGCTCGGTCATAAGGTTCACAGTTACACAGTTTCACAGTTTCACAGGAAATAGGGGGGAGGGGGGTACGGACCCGGGCGCGGAGCCAGAACCTTTCCATTCCCGCTCAACTTCTGTTGGTGCTCGATCAGCATTTGACCTCTTTTCCCGTCTGGACCACTCATTGCAATTGTGCGCCAAGGGAAGGAAATTTTCTGCAAACGGGCGTCCATTCTGTCTTCGCCACCGTCGAGGAGTCAACTCCCTCCGTGGATGGCTACGGCACTGGTGGCGGGCTCGGTCATGGGGAAGACAGTCGGCCGAGTAAATCAAACCTAAATTCAGAGTATTCGTTTTGTCGGTCCGGGGCAAAGGATGTAGTCCGCCGGAAACTGGGCTGATGGGGTTACGATGAAGAATGACTTCGATGATTTCCGACAACAATCCGAAAAATTCGGAATCGAAAGGTGGAGTTTACGCCGCCCAGATTTCGGAGGATGGCCTGCTCATCTTGCGGGGCTTGATCGGCCGTCAGATCTTTCGAGTGCTGGCGCCATGCCTCCAGGCGGCGGGTGCGCATTTCGCAGCTCCGAGCTTATCCATTCCTTTCTCTGACGAAGTCGCTGGAAAATGGTCCCACAGGTACGTCAATATCCGTTGCGAATGGTCAGAAACCCCTCTGACTCTCACTGACTACTGGGACATTCTGATTACCTGCGAGAACAGGCCAACCGGAATTGATGTTGACTCGCGCGGGGCCGTTGTTGCTCCATGCACGATCAATTTTTACATGGCGACACCGATCAAGAAAATCGAATTATATGAATTCCTATGGCCGGTTGAGCCCGGAGATTGTACAGAGGCCGTCAGATACGACCAAGCAATTCGGTTTGAGCGGGAAGACGGAACGGCAATTTGTGTTGCATGTCAGCTCGATGGCCCGGGCATTGCGACTGAGGTTCACATCTCTGAGGATGAGGTTACTATTCGCGAGTTCCTGGAAGGTTCAAACTTGCGTGTTTCAATGACCGCAAGGTGAGGTGCCTTGCTCAGTTCAGCAGCGCCCATCAAGAACTGTCGGCCTTCTCGCGCAATGCGTCTGCGGAGAGCCTTCCCTCAGGGGCTAAAGCCCAACATTTTCTCGTGATCTGGCGGCACGGCTAAAGCCGTGCCCTTTCAAGGCTACGATGCAGTCAGTTGTAGGTCTTATCCCAGCGTTCCAGTTGCTACCGGCGAAATTGCTCGCAGGTGCTCGACGGCTTCGGGAACCACTTTCAAAACGTAGTCCACATCGGCTTCGGTTGCGGTCTTGAGCAGGCTGAAGCGGAGGCTTGAACGGGCGCGGGTTTTGTCGAGGCCCATGGCCATCAATACATGGCTCGGTTCTGTTGCGCCGGAGTGGCAGGCCGAGCCGCCGGAGACGGCCACGCCCTTCAGGTCGAGCGCAATCACCAGCGCTTCGCCTTCGAGATTGTCGAACCAGATGTTGGTGGTGTTGGCTGTGCGAGGTACGGAGTTGGTCGATTCCAAGGTCCGAAAATCCGGATCTGGGCCGCCCGAGGGGTTCGTGGATTCCCAGGTGCCCAAATGCGAGGCACCTGGGGCACCCGGCGCTCGCTCAGGTTGACCGTCAATAAAGTGCGCGCCGTTGACGCCGGTGCCGGGAAGCTCTAGAATGCCCGCTTCCAACCGGTCGCGCAGGCTGGCCAAGCGGCTGATGGTTCCGTCTTCAAGTGAGTGCATGGCCAGCTCAGCGGCTTTGGCTAAGCCCACAATGCCGGGAACGTTCTCGGTTCCGGCGCGCTGACGGCGCTCGTGGCTGCCACCCACCAGCAGGGCTTCAATGGGAGTTCCGCGGCGCACGAACATGGCGCCAACGCCCTTGGGTCCGTGCATCTTGTGGGCGCTGATGGAGCAGAGATGGCAGCCGAAACGGCGGACGTCAAATTTAACTTTGCCCGCGCCCTGCACTGCGTCGATGTGAAAGAAGACGCCGGTGTCGGCCGCGATTTTGCCAACCTCTTCAACGGGCTGGAGCACGCCGGTCTCGTTATTGGCCAGCATCATGCTGATGAGCCGCGTCTCGGGCCGAAGGGCGCGGAGAATATCGGAGGGGTCGATGAGACCACTATGCTGTGGCGCGACAAAGGTTGTCTCCACTCCGTGCTGCGCCATGCGGTTGGCCGCTTGGAGAATGGCGGAGTGCTCGATGGAAGTGGTGATGAAGTGGTCGCCGGGATGCAGCAGGCCGAAGATGGCCGTATTGTCGCCCTCGGTGCCGCCGGAGTTGAAGACCACTTCGGCGTCGTGACAATTGAAAAATTCAGCCATGACGGAGCGCGCACGGTCTACGGCGGTGTGCGCCTGCTGTCCGTCAAGGTGAATCGAGGAAGCGTTGCCGAAATGTTCCATCCAATATGGCCCCATGGCCTCCATCACCTCCGGCAGCAGAGGTGTAGTGGCATTGGCGTCCATATAGACTCGCTTCATCATGTAATCTCCTTGTAAATTGATTGTACGGGAAAATCGAATTTGGCCGGTTTTAGCGCCTCAGGCAGCGCGAAATTCGGTAGTGATTCAGTCTAAATAGATTTGCCCTCAGGGGCTAGAGCATCTCTTCTATCGGTTTAGAGTGAGCGTGGGCCGGGAGGCCCACGCTACAGCCGGCCAGGAGGCCGGCGCTAAAAGCGGCAATCAAGGCTGAGGCCCTGGCCTACCAGTCGTGCCCTGGCACAACCCAGTCAATATTTGCCGCTGATACTCAGGCGAAAATTCACATCGCCGGACTTTCTTGGATAGGCGTTGGTCTGGTAAAGTTCGTTCACGCGGCATTGTCCGCGGGAGGAAAATCAGATGCTGAAACTTCCCTGTTCTGCCGGCTACATTCTCGGTTGTTGCCTGCTAATTTCACAGTCCACACATATTTTTGCCCAGGCAGCCGCACCCGCCAAACCTGCCGTGGGCACCGCAGTTTCACCCGCAGAAACCTACGACAAGGTGCTCAGCATCATGGAGCATCAGTTCGTCCCGGCGGCCGAAGCCATGCCGGAAGACAAATACAATTTTGCGCCCCCGGCGAGTCTGGGCGAGTTCAAAGATGTACGCACCTTCGGCCAGCAGGTCAAGCATGTGGCCGAATCCAACTACTACTTCTTCGGCGGCTCGGACTATACGGAAGCCGGCGCCAAGGCGATGTCGGATTCGATAGAAAAGCTCACCACCAAGGCCGATATTGTGAAGGCCCTGAAAGATTCCTTCACCCGGGCGCATACTTTTGTGGGCTCCATTACTCCAGAGAACGCCTTTGTGATGACGGAGCACGGCACGCGCGCGGGCATGGCTTCCTTTGGAATTGCGCACGTCATGGATCACTACGGACAGCTGGTGGTGTATTTGCGCATGAACGGGATTGTTCCGCCAGCGAGCCGCAAGGGAATGTAACTCTCGCTGTTCCTACCACGCGACAGGATGGACGCCGGGGGCTGATTCCGACGTCCATGCTGCCTTCGCTTCGGTTTTGGTGCGCGGCACAGAACGAGCGAATTTGCCGGTTTACTTCTCGCTGTCGAGCACACGCATCTGTGCTGGATCGTAGCGTGCTCCGGCAACAGAATTCGCAGGAACGGCGGCTTCTATAGCCGCAAGCTCATCGGCGGTAAACTCGACCGAGAGAGCACCCAGGCTCTCGGCCAATTGAGCTCGTGTGCGCGCGCCAACCACTGGAACAATGAAGCTGCCCTTGGCAAGCACCCATGCGATTGCCAATTGCGTGGGAGTGATGCCTTTGCCGTGAGAGATCTGCTGGAGCTTTGCGACCAGTTGCTGGTTACGCGCCAGGTTGTCACCGGTGAAGCGCGGCAGACGAGCGCGAAAGTCGCCTGCCGGAGACGGTTGGGAGCCTGAAAGCAGCCCACGCGACAGTGCGCCATAGGTTGTGGCACCGAGGCCTAGCTCCGCGAGCACGGGAAAGATCTTCGGCTCGGGGCTGCGGCTTACCAGGGAATATTCAATTTGCAGGTCCACGATGGGATGCACGGCCACTGCACGGCGGATGGTCTCGGGGCCGACCTCGGAAAGGCCAATGTAGCGCACGTAGCCGGCCTTGACCATCTCCGCAATGGCGCCAATGGTATCTTCGATGGGCACTGTTGGGTCGAGGCGCGAGGGGCGATAGATGTCGATGAAATCCACGCCCAGCCGTTTCAACGAATAAGCCAGCGCGGTTTTTACCGCCGCAGGCCGGCCGTCGAAGCCAATCCACGTGCCATCTGGAGAGCGCTGAGCGCCAAACTTTACCGATAGCACCACTTTCTCTCGAAAAAAGCGTAGTGCCTGGCCGAGCAGCATTTCGTTGTGACCCATGCCGTAAAAGTCGCCTGTATCCAATAGGTTGACGCCTGCTTCGATGGCCGCATGGATGGTGGCAATGCTCTCGGCCTCATCCGCCGGGCCGTACATTCCGCTCATGCCCATGCAGCCGAGAGCAAGGGGAAAGACTTCAGGGCCGGTTGCCCCCAGTTTGCGCTGCAACGTGGCTGTAGCTGTCATGGTTTGCTCCCTTCAAGCAGCATCGTAGGATGCCGGCCTCAAACACGCAAGAACTGTTTGGGAGCGACTCGAGCGGTTCTTGCCTTCCATGCGAAAGATTGCATAAGGTACTGAATCCAGGCGAGGTAAAGGCGCTGGCGTCAGAAGAAACACACGGTCCGCAGTTTTTTCTGTTCCCTTCGAGTGCCGAGTTCTGTCATACTTGATTGTGCCCACCCGGTACGTCCAATCCCAAACATCCAATCGAGAGGTTGCACCCATGTCGGCAAAGTATGTCTTTGTGACGGGCGGAGTTGTGTCCAGTTTAGGTAAGGGCCTGGCAGCGGCCTCCATCGGCTGTTTGCTCGAAAAGCGCGGCCTGCGCGTGAACATGATGAAGTTCGATCCCTACCTCAACGTCGATCCGGGAACCATGTCGCCCTTTCAGCATGGCGAGGTTTTTGTCACCGACGACGGCGCCGAGACCGACCTTGACCTGGGTCATTATGAGCGCTTCACACATGCGCCGCTCTCTCGCGATAACAACCTCACCACGGGGCGCATTTACGAGCAAATCATCTTGAAGGAGCGGCGCGGGGACTACCTGGGCAAAACTGTCCAGGTGATTCCCCACGTGACCAACGAAATCAAAAACGCCATGCGCAAGGTGTCATCGAATGGCGCGGACGTGACGATTATCGAGATCGGCGGCACTGTGGGCGACATTGAGTCACTGCCGTTTCTTGAAGCCATCCGTCAGATGCGCCAGGAACTGGGCCGCGAAAATACTGTCTTTGTCCATCTCACGCTGGTGCCGTGGATTGCGGCTGCGCAGGAATTGAAGACAAAGCCTACGCAGCACTCCGTGAAGGAACTACTCAGCATCGGCATTCAGGCAGACATATTGCTCTGCCGCTCGGAGCGCAACCTGAGCCGAGAGATGAAACAGAAGATCGCGCTTTTCTGCAACGTCGAAGAGCGCGCCGTGATTGGCGCAAAAACTGTGCCATCGATCTATGAAGTGCCGCTCTGCTTTGCGCAGGAAGGCGTGGATACGCTGATACTGAAGTATCTGCACAAGGAAGCGCCGGAGGCTGACCTGACTGAGTGGAAGGCGCTGGTCGAGCGCTGCTACCATCCCAACGATGAAGTATCCATCGCCATAGTGGGCAAGTATGTGGAGTATGAGGATAGTTACAAGTCGCTCAAGGAAGCGCTAACTCATGGCGCAGTGTCGCAGAATCTCAAACTCAAGGTAACATGGATTGAAGCCGAGGGCCTGGAATCGAAGACTCCAGAGGACCTTAGTTATGAATCGCAGTTAGCCGGATTCGACGGCATTCTGGTTCCCGGCGGCTTCGGCAAGCGCGGCATCGAGGGTATGCTGAACGCAATCCGCTACGCTCGCGAAAAGCAAGTGCCTTATTTCGGAATTTGTTTGGGAATGCAGACCGCGTGCATCGAGTTTGCGCGCAACGTTTGCGGCCTGAAGGACGCAAACTCGAGCGAGTTCGATCCCGCCAGCCAGCACCGCGTCATTTACAAACTGCGCGAATTGCTGGGCGTGGAAGAGATGGGGGGAACGATGCGGCTGGGCGCATGGACCTGCGTGTTGCAAGAGGATTCGCTGGCCGCGCGCGCTTATGGAGCGACAGAGATCAGCGAGCGCCACCGGCATCGCTACGAATTCAATCGCGAGTACGAAGCGCTGCTGACCGGCGGCGGATTGCGGCTGAGCGGCACGACGCCTGACTCCACTTATGTTGAGATTGCCGAGCTTCCCGGCCATCCATTCTTTTTAGGCTGCCAGTTTCATCCGGAGTTCAAGTCAAAGCCATTGGAGCCACATCCGCTCTTCCGCGAGTTTATAACTGCGAGTTACAAGAACCGGCAGGCGCGACTGGCTTCCGAGGTGGATGAAGCCTCAACGTTAACTA
>JBAPYY010000713.1:0-2394 GCA_049284975.1 Occallatibacter sp. | reverse complement strand
GCCATAGCTGGATTGTTGGGCGAGGCCGCCTGATATTTCAGACCTATATCGAGTCAATCGATCTGTTTCCTGCCTCTGAGACAGAGCAGTTTTTCCCATCGCCTCACGGTGTTAAAATCAATCAGTGCCGGGTCCTACGCGACACAATCCCGCCAACCCCGCCAGGTCCGGAAGGAAGCAACGGTAACGGGCTCATGCGTGTGCAGTGGGTCACCCGGCGCTTTTATTCACCTGGATGGACTGAATCAGTTAAATGAGCAAGAGCAAATGCAGGTCCTTCGACTTCGCTGCGCTCGCTCAGGATGACAAGCTGTTTTTGGCACTCCGCTCAGGATGACAGTTTATCGGGGTGGTGGTATCCCACCCTAGCCGCAGAAACAAAGACGCGGCGAGGGTGGGGCACCCGAAGTGTTGATAGTTTAAGCCGCAAGGAGAAATACATTGACCCTTAGTGTTCGCCCCGTAGTGGGCTGCCGCGCAAAGATTACGGCGCTTGGAGCTTATGTCCCTCCTCAAGTTCTGACCAACAAAGACCTCGAAAAAATGGTGGATACCAGCGACCAGTGGATTCTGGAGCGCACGGGAATCCGCGAGCGGCATGTGCTGGCCAAGGGGCTGGGCGTGAGCGATATGTGCACGGAGGCAGCCAAGAAATGCCTGGCGATGCGGGGCATTGCGGCCACGGAGGTTGAGGTCATCATCGTGGGCACGGTGACACCGGACATGGCGTATCCTTCGACGGCTTGCCTGGTGCAGCACAAGATTGGAGCCAAAGGTGCGTGGGGATTTGACGTTTCGGCCGGCTGCTCGGGATTTGTTTTTGCGCTGCAGGCAGGCGTGAAGCTGATAGAGAGCGGAGCGCATAAAAAAGTTCTGGTTTGCGGCGCGGACGCGAACACCCGCATGACCGACTACACCGACCGTACGACTTGCGTTCTGTTTGGCGACGGAGGCGGCGCGGTGCTGCTGGAGCCGGCAGCCGAAGGCGAGATTGGCTTCATTGATTATGTGCATGAGATTGATGGATCCGGCGGGCCTTCACTGTGCAAGCCGGGCGGAGGGAGCCTGAATCCCTCAAGCCATGAGACTGTTGACAAGAAGATGCACTACATCCATCAGGATGGGCCAGCGGTGTACAAGTTTGCCGTTCGCAAGATGGCCGAAGTTTCAACAGATGTGCTCGAGCGCAACGGAGTGAAAGGCGCAGAGCTGGGCTGCTTCATTCCGCACCAGGCGAATTTGCGGATTATCTCCGCGACAGCGGATCGGCTGGGGATGAGTTTGGAGCGGGTGATTGTGAACATTGAAAAGTACGGCAATTGCTCAGGCGGGTCGATTCCACTGGCCATGGGAACAGCATTTGAAGAAGGCAAGCTCAAGAAAGGCGACCTGGTGCTGCTGGCCGCGGCCGGTGCGGGATTTACGGCAGGGGCGACGCTGCTAAGGTGGGAGATTTAAAAGCCGGAACAGGGATCAGGGATCAGCTACTCGTTCCTATCCAGCGACATGTGAGATGAGAGGTTCAAAGGGCCGGTTCCTTCGGGGATCGGCCTTTTTGTTGGTTTTCGCTAACGATGCTCGCTGGCTAGTTCGTTGATCGAGAAACTGTACTCGGGTAGGGCGCCGGCCTGGGCGGCCATGCGGAAGAAGACCTTCATGGCTTCCAAACAATCGTCGTCAAGGATGTAGTGGATGTTGGTGGTGAGGTAAGCGCGGATGGTCTGCTCGGAGAGAGGCATGCGGCGGGACCACTCAGAAACCAGCGCGTCAATGTTCTCAAGTCCGTGGTCACGGGAGTGGGTGAAATCCTCGACGATGGATTCCCAGGTCTCAGAGGCGAGACCTGGGCCACCCGGCGCAGCGGCCCAGACAGCGGAGACGAACGGCAGGCCGGTGAGGGTGCGCCACTCTTCGGCGAGGTCGTGGTAAACCAATTCTTCGCTGGTTCGCTCGAAGCGGTTGGCGCGCTCTTCGAGAGCCATCAGCGCGGGGTCGCCGATGAGGATGGCCGCGTCGGCGCGTTCGAGCATGGAGTCGAGATCGGCGACTGCCGGAAAGAAAGGCACGTCGGGATTGCCCCAATGGCGAAAGAGGATGCGGGCGTGGGCGAGCGTGGTGCGGCTGGCCATGTCGGCAGCGACAGTGCGCAGGGAATGGAGATGTTGATTGGCGCGGCGAACCAGCAGGAGGGAACGCACTTTGCCTTTGGATGCGATGGTGCAGCCGGGCAGGATGCGCAGTCCGGGGGTGGTGGCCAGGGCGGCGATGGGAATGAGGCCGATGTCGGCCGCGCCGGTGGCAAGACGCGTGGCGCATTCAGACGGCAACATCCGATCAATCTGATAACGAAGGGCGAGCTGAGCGTCGAGGGGCGGATGCTCGAAGTCCCACATG
>JBAPYY010000712.1:0-3323 GCA_049284975.1 Occallatibacter sp. | reverse complement strand
ATCGGATGGTCATCGACAACAAGGATGCGAATCGGAGCCATAAGCGGATTATAGGGCGTGGAAGACATTCTGCTCAGTTCCGGCGCGGAGACGGTCGAATTCCCATGCATCATATTGCGATGGCGGTGCGAGGAATCACTAGCCGTACGCATGTTCCCTTCAGAGGGGCGCTCTCAATCTCGAATTTTCCACTGAACTGGTGAACTCTCTCCTGCATCCCACACAGTCCGAAGTGTTCTTCGGAGAAAGCTTTCGCCGCATCGAACCCTTGGCCGTCGTCCTTGATAGTCAGCGAAAGGAACTCAGTGGCATACGACAGCTCCGTTTCGATCTTTTGCGCGTGCCCGTGCAAGATTGCGTTAAAGACCGCCTCCCGGGCCACCATCATGAGCTCGTGCGTAGCAGGCAGAGCAACGCCAAATGGCTTCCCGAGCAGACGATAGGCCATCTCGACTCCATGTTCCCGGCCAATTCGTTCTGACATGCGCTGAAGTGCAATCTCTAAATCGGCGAGAGTGCGCTCCTCGCCACGCAGATTCCACACCGCCTGCCGCGCTTCATCAACGGTCGCGCGAATTTGCGTGGAAGCATAATCAATCAAGTGCGACCTTGACTCGTTGTCATCAACTTCCGTGCTTGACGCAGCCTCAAGCAGCGCGGATATGCTGACACAGCCTTGGATGAGCGTATCGTGCATCTCTCGCGCCAGCCTCGTCCGTTCGGCCAACACCGCCTTGAAGCGGTCGTGAATCTGCTTCATCCGGAACTGATAGGCAAAGATAGATAGCAGCGCTACAAACAAAACGCAGACTGCCACAAACCACGGCGTCCTGTAGAAATAAGGCCTCTTGATAAATCCAATTGAGGTACGGGCCTCATGAGCTGGATCATCCGTCTCCCAGGCCTCTACAAGAAATGTGTAGTTACCAGCCGGAAGGTTGGTGTAGGTTGCCAGCCGTTGCTGCGCGCTCGCATAGGTCCAGGCATGGTCATATCCGTCGAGTTTATACCGAAAACGAAGCCCTTCCTGCGAGCGCAGCAAAACCGGTTCATACCCAATCTCCAAGCGGCTGCTTCCTGCTTTCAGGCTCAGGTTTCCGGTCAGCGGCGCTGGGCGCCCATCTACCGAAACAGAGTCAATATTCAAGTTGGAGAAGGACGGGTGCTCCAGCTCATCCGGGCGAATGCTCCACAACCCCTGGCTGGTGGGAAACCACGCTTCGCCGTTGCCGGTCATAGCGCCCGCGGGTTGCGTTCCCCCATAAAACTGTGTAGGCTTGCCACCCTCGTCGGCGCGGAAGGTTCGCAACGAGAGAAGCTGTTGCGGGTCGAGGGCCTGAGCGTCCAATTCTGAGCGGTTCAGCAGCATCACTCCCGAGGGGCCGCTTACCCAGAAATGACCCTGCTTATCTTCGAGGATGGAATAGATACTGTCACTGGCCAATCCGTTGGCCGTGGTGTAGTGGAATAGCTGGCCATCGCGATAACGATAAAGTCCATGAGCGCGTGTGCCAATCCAGATTCCACCATCCACATCCTGATGAAGCGCCCAAATCTTTTCGTCGCCCAGCGCAGCGGTCATCCCGTCGTGATTGAATTCTCCATTCCGGTACTGACTCAGCCCATGCTCGGTGCCAATCCAGACAGTTCCTTCCCGGTCTTCCAGGAGCGAACGGATGCTGTTATAAACCAGTCCATTCTGCGCTGTGAAACTATGAATACCTCCATGATCGAGGCGACTCACGCCATTATCGGTCCCAATCCAAAGAGACCCGTCTTTGGATTCGAGAAAGACGCGCACAAAATTGTTCACGAGGCCTTCGTGCGTAGTGAAATGCGTGGTTCCCTGAGCGGAAAGATGATAAACGCCCCCGCCGTCGGTTCCAACCCAAAGCGATCCATCCCGGCTGCGCAGCACGTTGCGAACTCTCACGTCTCCCAACTCAGGGAACCTGAACGGCGCAGCA
Source organism: Occallatibacter sp. (assembly GCA_049284975.1). GTDB lineage: Bacteria > Acidobacteriota > Terriglobia > Terriglobales > Acidobacteriaceae > Telmatobacter. The sequence continues at coordinate 1,356 of JBAPYY010000712.1, read as the reverse complement.
TGGCCGTCTTGCACATGTACCAATTGATTAGAAGCGGCCCATAGTGAACCGTCTGTATCCAAAGTGACTGTTCCGAAATCCGAGTCGGCGGCTTCGGACAGGGCCAGAACACGCACCGGTGAACGGCTGAGGCGCATCATGCCGGCTTGAGTTCCTAACCAGAGATCGCGATCGGAATCAGCAAAAATGGAAAGGACGGTGTTGCTGATCAGGGGCGAGGGAGCTTTCAGGCGGGTGACGCGGTTGCCGCGAATTCTGAAGATTCCCCCACCGATGGCGCCAGCCCACAGCTCACCGTTGGGCGCTTCGCGCAGTGATCTAATCGTGCCGTAAACCTCGGGCACGGGCGCAAAGCGATCCTGGCCCGGCAGCAGCCGGTAAAGTCCGCCGACCGTCCCCACCCAGATTATTCCGTCAGAGGTCTGGAGAAAGGATTTGACCTTGTTCTTGCTGTCGTTGCCCGGAAGCGAATACTCGCGAGCTTTGCCGTCCTTGAGCGAGTAGAGCCGCGAGCCTCCCACCCAGATGCGGCCGGCGCGGTCTTCCATCACCGCGTGAACGTTGAACACAGGCAGGCCAAGTGGCTTGTCAGCGCGTTCCAGGCTGCCATTCCTCGCCCAGAACAGGCCGTCGTCGGTGGCCACCCACAACAAGCCGTTGTGGTCCTCGACGAGCGACCGCACAAAATCGGCAGTCTGGCCTTGGGCGGCTGGATAGGTATGAAAGACGCCTCTCTGCCACTCGATCAAACCGCTTCCATCGGTGCCGATCCACAGGCGGCCGTCGTGGCCGGCTAGGAGGCAAAATACACTGTTCTCTCCGAAGGCAGGTGTATTCTCATGCGCAAAGAGGCGAAAGCGCGCCCCATCAAAACGCAAAAGGCCTCCGCTGGTTCCCACCCATAGGTAGCCATCCGATGTCTGCGCGAATGCCTGCACCGTCTCTTCCGGCAAACCATCCTGCGACTGCCAAGAGCGGATAGTGTAGTTCCACTCCTCGTTGCCCGCTTGAGGTTTCTCAAAAGCTAATTGCTGCGCTTGCCCGCCTGAAGTCGCCACCACGAGCAGCCCGATGACAGCCAGCAGAATCCAAGGCAGCAACAACCTGGCGGCATAGGATGTGCCATGGAGCCGTCTGGACACGTCAACCGAATGCGGTGCGGCCGTCAAAAAATAGCCTCCGCCCGAAGATGCCTTAACAAGTAACATATGCTCTCTAATATTCTCGCTCACCGCGCCGGTACCAAGCCTTTGTCTGTCTGAGTAAGCAACACTGAGAACAGGAAACGAGAGCTTAAGTGCTTGCTTCTCGCGATCCATAGGCAAAGGAAGAATTGGCAACGGCCAGTTGGTATGA
>JBAPYY010000711.1:0-2746 GCA_049284975.1 Occallatibacter sp. | reverse complement strand
GAGATAGAGAACACCGCCAACCTGGCAGGCGGTCGGATCTATAACGCTCAAGTTTTGGACGAAATCGTATCAGGAGCAAAAGAGCGGAAGCTCCCGCTACATCTCGACGGTGCGCGCATCTTCAACGCAGCTGTCGCGCTCGGCATGGACGTAAAAACATTGACGCGCGGCTTCGATACCGTCATGTTTTGTTTGTCGAAGGGACTGGGCGCTCCGGTGGGCTCCATGCTTGTCGGCTCGGCAGAGCGCATGGCCCGGGCGCGGCTTCTGCGCAAATCGCTGGGCGGCGGCATGAGGCAGGCGGGTGTGCTGGCGGCTGCAGGGCTGATCGCGCTTGAAGACGGCCCCAAGCACCTCGCCGAAGATCACGCCAATGCGCGCCTGCTCGCCGAGGCGCTGGCTTCCACCGAGGGCGTGGAGATCGATCTCGAATCCGTCGAGACCAACATCGTCATCTTCCGGCTCAAGGCAGGGACGGGTGCAGCCGAGCTTGTGACTCGTCTGCGCGCGCGCGGCATCCTGGCCGGCGCCTTCGGGCCGGACGCAATTCGTCTGGTGACGCATCGTGACGTAACCCGCGCCGACTGCATCGACGCCGCCGAGGCTCTGACGGAACAGATTAAGTAGGGCAGGGAACAAGGGACCGAGGGAACAAGGGAACAAGACTGCCCGCCTCCGGTGGTGATGAGTTCCGGGGCTCTATGTCCATCGTGATTTCCGGTCCGTGCCTACCCACATTTTGGTCCCCCCCCACCCCCTTACTTCAGAAGGGGTTAAATCTTGTGTTTTCAGAGGCTTGTACCCCTGATCACTTGCTCTAAATTATTGAAAACAAAGGAGTTAAAGTGCAAAATCCTCTAGAATAAAGACTTAGAGGCCAGCTTCTGGCTGCCACTCCTAGTTTCCAGCACCAAAAAGCGGGCGGCGCGGGAGCCGCGCCGCTGTGTCTGCTCATCAGTCTGAGAAAAGTGTAGCGAGTTTGTAGAAATTATCGGCAAAACTGCGAGAGAATTTTCCCGCCCCTTGGTTGGAGAGGATGCCCGAAGTCCGCTTTACGACGAAAGCCCGCTTGAGCGAGCGAAAGATGGTAGCCCCAGTCGCAAGACTGGGGAAAGCGGAAGGACCGCGCCGCCAGCCCGCTTGAGTGGGCGAAAGAACTACTGCCACAGGTACCGCTCGTCGAACTCTACACCGTGATTCTTGAGCAACTTCAGGAACTCCTCCTGAAACGAAGTGTGCCGGTGGTGTTTCTCCTGATCCCGAATGTACCGAATCACCGCAGCGCGTCTCGATTCGCTGACGCTGAATGCGCCGTATCCGCCCTGCCAGGCAAACGGGCGACGCCACTTCTCTTTCGCCCATCGCGATGAATTCGTTTTCACCATACGCAAACAATCCGAGACCGAACAATCGGCGGGAAGACGGGCCAGAAAATGCACGTGATCGGCAGTCCCGCCAACGATGATCGGCACGGCGCCCAACTCGCGAAGAGTTCCGCCGAGATAGGCGTGCATTTCGGGGCGCATGGATTCGGTGAGCAATGCCGCGCGGCCAGATGTTGAGAATACGGCGTGAATGAGAATTTGGGTATAGGTATGGGCCATGGTTGTGCAACCCTTATACCGCAAGCGCCGCGTTCAGCGCAGTGTTCTTTCGCCCGCTCAAGCGGGCTTTCGTCGCAAAACGGCATCGAATCCCCAGTCTCGCGACTGGGGCTACCGTATTCCGCCCGCTAACGCGGGCTTTTCGCTGCGCCCGTCCATGTCGCTCTTGGCTCGAACGGAACCTGGCCTTTGGTTTTCTACTCCTGATTCCCTAATCCCCACTCCCTGTTTTTCGACTGTGCAACTGTGCTGCTCGCAAGTCCAAGCGATGCAACAGCCTGCAGCCAGAACCGCGTACTGGCACAGAAACTGTGCAACTGTGCTCGAGCCGAATTCGCACTCATTCCTCTTCTTTGCGTGCGATCCCATCCTTTCCGCAAAGTGCGCGGAAATGATGGGACACCTGATTTGTGCTGTTGCTTTAGAACGACGAGATGAGCCGCTGATACTTTGCCTGTTGCGCTCTCATCTGGGCGATGTTGGGGATGCGCGGAGTCAGGCCGGTGGGGCGCGGGTTGGGGCCGAAGGTGTTGGGCACCTTGCAAGGCGCAGCGAAGCCGAAGCCCATGGGAAAACTCGCCTGATCTGCGATCAGCCACGATGAGGAGTCGCATTGGATGGAACCGCCGGAGTTGGAGGTCAGCGTGGCGCCGGAGACATTGATGCTGGAGTTGCCGAGCGCGTAAATTCCGGGACCGCCGTTCTGGGTGATCTGGCCGCCGCGAAGGTAGGCCTCGGAGTTGTCGTCGATGCGCACGCCGGCGCGCGTGGGATAGGTGGAGGCAGGACCGGTTCCGTTGTTGGCGATCTGGTCGGCGCCGTCGATGAAGACCTGGCCGTGACCGTAGACGTCGATGGCCGCGTCGGAGTGGTTGGTGATCTGGACTCCGCCGGAGAGCGTGAGCTGGCTGCCCATGCCGACGTAAATGCCGACGGGGCCATTGCTGTCGACGATATTGGTGGCAACAAATCCGGAACCTGTCGGCTCTGTGCCGCCGATGCTGACCTCAGACGATTCCTCAATAGCAATGCCTCCCGTCTGATTGCCGGAGATGAGATTGGCGGCCATCGTGGAGGTGGACCAGTTATAGAAGAGCAAGCGCGCGTGCCCGTAAAGCTGAATACCGTAACCCGACTCGAAG
>JBAPYY010000710.1:0-10413 GCA_049284975.1 Occallatibacter sp. | reverse complement strand
ACTTATCGCTGGCGGCGGCACGGGAGGTCACATCATTCCGGCGTTGGCCGTGGCGCGCGAACTGGTTGCGCGTCACTCTGCTGAAATCCTCATCGTCGGCACGGCGCGGGGCATGGAGAGCCGGCTTGTCCCCGCGGCCGGCTACAATCTACGCCTGGTCGATGTGGGCCAGCTCAAGAATGTATCGCTGCTCACTCGCCTGCGCACGCTTAGCGCACTGCCCCGCGCCATCTTCGCTTGCAAACGCCTGATCCGCGAATTCCAGCCCAACGTGGTCTTCGGCGTGGGCGGATACGCCTCTGGCCCGGCAATGGCTGCGGCCCTTTGGCTCAAAGTCCCGGCCATGGCCTTCGAGCCTAACGCAATGCCCGGTCTCGCCAATCGCCTCGTGGGCAAGCGAGTTCAGGCCGCAGCCGTTAATTTTCCTTCAGCTACCAAGTGGTTTCGCAACGCCGAGGTCACCGGCATTCCAGTGCGTCCAGAATTCTTCACCCTCACGGCTCCCACCGCGCCGCATCTGCTGATCTTTGGCGGCTCACAGGGCGCGCGCCTTTTCAATGTCCATCTGCCCGAAATCATTGTTGATCTGCTACGCGCCGTTCCCGGACTCACAGTTCTGCACCAGAGTGGCCAGCGTCTCTTCGAGCAGACTCAGGCGGCCTATGCTGCCAGCGGAGCCGATCCCAGCCGATGGGAGGTCCGACCCTTCATCGACGACATGCCCGCCCGCTTTGCCCAGGCCACTCTGGTCATCTCTCGCAGCGGAGCATCAACCGTCGCTGAACTTGCCGCAGCCGGCAAGCCGGCTCTGCTGGTTCCCTTTGCCGCCGCCGCTGACGACCACCAGCGTCGCAACGCCGAGGAGATGGTGAAGGCTGGCGCCGCCGTCCTGCTCGACGAATCGGAGATCGACGCGCCCGGCAAGCTGCTTGCTGCCCTCACCGATCTACTCACCAATCCCGAGCGGCTGGCTTCCATGGCAACTGCGGCTCGCACCCAGACCCGTCCCGCCGCCGCAGAGCGCATAGCCAGCCGCCTCGCAACCCTCGCGCACCCTACCGCTTGACGATCTTCGCCAGGCGCGGATCGGTCCAGAGCGGCGCAAAAACCTGGTCTGCATACACGTCACTCATTTTGGGGTAATTTCCTGCCTTGGCTCTGCGCAGATACTCCAAGGCGCCGTCCAAATTGCCGCGTTTCATGTACGACTTGGCAATCAGGAACGAAATGCGCGCGCGCTGTTCAGGCGAACTGACCAGGGCGAAAGCTCCATCGTCGGTGTCGCTCAGAATATCGGCGTCAAGCTCCAGGGCGCGGGAGTATTCGTTCATGGCCCGTTCTACGTTGCCCAAGCCTGTCCAGGCTACCGCCAGGTTTACATGGGCGACTGCAAGCGACTCATCCATTGCCAGCGCCTGCTTGAAGTACTCAATTGCTGCTTTGTATTTCTTGTCGAGAAGGGCTACCGCTCCCAAGTTGTTCATCGCGGATGTCAGCTGCGGATCGTACTTCAGCGCCCGTCCAAATTCTTTGTGCGCATCGCCTCTGTTGCCCAGTTTGAGTTCGGCAATGCCCAGCTTGTTATACAGCGCGGCATCCTGCCGAGAGATGTGCAGGGCAGTCTGATAGTAAGCGGCTGCACGGAAATAATCGTTGTGAATGCCCGCCAGATCGCCTCTTTCTTCCAACATCTTCACTTTGTCCTGGGCCGTTTGGGCATCATTCGAGGCGGAGGCTGCCGATCCTTTTGGGGCCGCGCAAATCAGCATGCTCGCCGCTGCCAGCAACATAATCAGTCGTTTCATGGTTCACCTCTCCTGCACAGGCGCATTGTGTGGAGCGGCGGCCAACGCCTGCCGGCTCCGGTAATCTGCCCCCTTGCATGCATCCCAGTAAAGAGCAGGGACGGGCCGCCCACAATGCTATACCTGCTACTCGACCGTTCCGTCAGGTTAAATATCCTCGCTGAGTAACCAAACTCTTAGCCCTATTCCTACTTACGGCTCTTGAGTATACGGCACAATGAGCCAGGTAGGCATCTTGCGCCGGGGGTTACACGCCGTTACATGCCAATTCCAACTGCCTCGTCAACCGTTAATGACTTGCCAAGTGAGGATACGGCATCGCTACATTACAATCAGTCCGAGCATAGATAAAGACGGACGAGGGTCACAGGATGGCAATTGAAAGCCCGGAGTTGACCGATATCGAAGCTCAGCGCGCGGAACTGGAAGCGGTGCTTCGTTCCGAGCCCTTTACTCGCGCTCCCACGCTCGCCCATCTTTTGTCCTATCTATGCGAAAGCCTCTTTGCCGGTAAAGCTAGCCAAATCAAAGAGTATTCCGTCGGAATCGAAGTCTTCCATCGTGGACCCTCCTTCGATCAGGACTCCGACTCGATCGTGCGGGTGGAGGCCAATCGCCTTCGCAAGCGGCTGGCTGCGTACTATTCGGGCGAAGGCGCATCCCACAAGCTGCACATCACCATTCCTCTGGGACAATATATCCCGCGATTCGAATCTGCGGCCCCCCATCAGGAGGAACTGGCAACTGGCGATACCTCGGGGCCGTCTCAGCCAGGAACCAAAGGTGTCATAACCAGGCTGACAGAACCGATCCGTGGCCTTTCCACCCGCCCGGCCCGGTGGCTGGTCGCTGCACTCGCGCTCCTATCTCTCGGGCTGGGTTGTGCCTTGCTGATTGTCCGGCACGTAAGACAGGCTGTACCGGCGGCGGAGCTGAATCAGCCGACCCAGCCTGCCGAAGCGCAGCTTGGTCCGCCGGGCGGCGAGGAGATTCGCATCCTGGCCGGGTCAAGCCGCAGCTTTGTCGATCATGCCGGCAAGCTGTGGAATTCCGACGCGTGGTTCAGCGGAGGCAATGCTGTAAAGGGCCCCGCGCAGCAGATCTGGCGCACGCAGAACTCCGACTTTTACCTGACCAGCCGGCAGGGGCAATTCAGCTACGCCATTCCGCTGAAGCCGGGTATCTACGAACTGCACCTGCACTTTGCTGAGACTGTCTATGGACCAGAGTCCAGCGGAACCGGCGGAGAAGGCAGCCGCATCATGACCGTGCGCGCCAACGGAAAAACGCTGCTGACCCGGTTCGATATTGTGGCCGATGCAGGCGCAAGCAGCACTGCCGACGTCAAGGTATTTGCTGGGATTGAGCGGGCGGCCGATGGCCTGCTCCATCTGGAGTTTTCCGGCGACGACGGCAAGCCCGCCATCCTTTCCGCCATCGAGATTCTGCCCGGATTCCGAGGGCATATCCGGCCCGTGCGCCTGCTTGCCCGCCAGACTCCCTATTACTCCAACGATAGCCACTGGTGGAGTCCGGACAACTACTTCGAAGGCGGCCAACTGGCGAATTACACCGCTCCGGTAAGTGGAACCGACGATCCCGAACTCTACGAAACCGAGCGCTGGGGAAACTTCTCCTATGCGATTCCCGTTTCGCCGGGGAAATACTCGCTCACGCTCCACTTCGCGGTGCGTCACCGCGACTGGGACCAACCCTCGTCTCCTCCCGGAGAGAATAGGACTCCCGTCGCCCATATCTTCGATGTCTTTTGCAATGGAAACGCGCTTCTCAGAAGTTTCAACCCGGTCGCAGAGGCTCGCCAGTCGGATGTGGTCATCCGCAAATTTGCGGGCCTCGAACCCAACGCCCAGGGAAAATTGCTCCTGAGTTTCGTTCCGGTCGAAGGCTATGCAACCGTAACCGGCATCGAAGTCCTTCCCCAATAATTCGGTGCATTCTCGCAGTTTGATCCGAGTGCAGCCCTGCTACTGCTTCACAGCCGTGATCGCGAGCGAATATGCCCCGGTTTGCGGCCCCACCCAGCCCTGCCAACTCAAAGTGCCGTCCTTGTTGAGTGTGTAGACCGAAATAGCGCTTTGCTCGTTGGTCACGTAAAGAAAGTTGCCGGAAGGGTCAAAGTTTATTCGGTAGGGCTCAGATCCGGTTTGAATAGTTCCAGTCGTATTGAAAGTGTTCGTGTTCAGTGTCAGGTTTCCCGTGGTGGGGCTGATGGTGAACATCGCGACCGTGTTGTCAGTCCGATTCGTTACATAGGCATATTTGCCGGACGGGTCTACCACCACTGCCGTCGGCGCGTCTCCTGCCGCAACGGCAGCTGGCGTATCAGGGGTCAAAACTCCCGTGGTGGAATTGATGGTGTATTGCGAAACACCGTTCGTCAAAGCGCCTCCGGAGTTATTGTTCGGAACATATGCAAACTTGGTCGAGGGATCTACGGCAACCCCGAAGGGAGAAGCGCCTGATGGCACTGTCGTCGGCGTCGTCGGCGTCAGGACTCCTGTGACGGAGTTGATGGTAAACATTGAAATTGTGTCGGAATCCTGGTTGGCAACATAGGCGAACTTGCCGGAGGGATCAACGGTCACGGAGATCGGACTGGTGCCTACGCCGGTCGAAACAGTAGCCGGCGTGGTTGGGGTCAGCAAGCCCGTGGTCTGGTTGATGGTGAACATCGAAACCGTGTTGTCGTCGCTGTTGGCCGTGTAGACAAACTTCCCGCCCGGATCGATCGCGATACCCTGTGGGAAGAATCCCGTCGTGACCGTGGCTGGCGTTGTCGCGGCCAGAACCCCTGTCGTGGCGTCGATGGTGTACATCGAGATTGTGGCCAGGTCGGAGGCATTGGAAATCAGATTCGCTACATAAGCAAATCTGCCCAGGGGATCGGCCACCATTTGTTCGGCAGGATTATCCGGCGCCACTCCACCAGCCGCAATGATTGATGGGTGGGTGGGATGGAAGTTTCCCGAGCAAGGGTCAACAGCGTACATCGAAACTGAGTAACCCGTTAGTGCGTATGCATACTCTTGTGTATTTGCCGGGCCGCAAGCTGGCCCTGGCGCCACTCTGTAGGTCACGCTGCTGCAACCGCCTACAAACAGCACCAGCGACCCCAATGCGGTGGCAATCAAAAAAGGCGCCTTCATCGGTACCTCCTCAATCCCCCCATTTTGAGCCGATAGTAATTCCAGTTGAGAGAATTTGCAACTCCAGTGTGTATAGATTCAGGCCCCCCGAGCTCTCGCGGATAAGTGATGGGCCTTGTCCTCGTCGGCAATATTTACAAATTAAGCAACATCAACATGCACGAACACAAAAAGGCCCGCCTGCAGAAGCAGGTGGGCCTTTTTGGAGAAGCCGTCAATCAATTACAAGGTTACCGGTGTCCGCCCCCACCGCCGTGGCCGCCGCCGCCAAAGCCGCCGCCGTGTCCGCCACCGCCAAAGCCGCCGGCATGACCGCCACCGCTAAAGCCGTGCGCACCACCGCCTGCATGTCCGCCGCCATATCCGCCGCGAGCTCCACCAGCATATCCGCGTGCTCCGCCACGTGCTCCACCGGCATAACCACGACCAGCGCCAGCATACCCACGTCCGCCGCCGGCATAGCCTCGAGCACCGTAACCGCCGCGATAGCCGTATCCGCCGTGGCCCCAACCGCCCCAGCCAGCGTGGCCGTACCAGCCGCCGTGCCAGCCCCAGCCCCACCAAGGACCTACGCCGATGAATAGTCCGTTATAGAACCATCCCGGCCCGTAAAAGCCGTAGGGAGCGCAGGCATACGGGTAGTAAGAGTAATAGCCCCATTCGCAAACCGGAGGACCATAAACCATGGGAGCGGCAACAAGTGCCGGGCCGACTCCTACATCTTGATCAACATCTTCATCCTGGGCTATTGCCGCTACCGAGAGCGGCAGAACCAGGAGCATTGTTAACAGAACCAGGCGAAATCTCCGCATGACATCCTCCATGTGCTGCCCCGTTCCTCGTCCAGAACCGGGAATCCGGAGGTGACCTCCGTCTCAGCACTGCCGTCTGGGATTCTCTTCCCATCCGGCTCCTGTTCTCTCAGACAGCAATCCCACGGTTAAGTTGCGGTCTTCTGCAAGAAATTTTGTCTTGCAGCCCTTAAATCAGTGGAATACGCCTGTAATCGAGTGCAAAACTACAGGCGCTGCCATCAGCCCAAAGATAAACCATTTAAAATCAACGTCCAGCTTACTTCGTGAAGTGCGGCTCTCACCAGCCCTTCAATTCGCCAGCACCGCCCTGTAGCGCACCTTGCTCTTCTTCACCTTGTCGATGGCCTCATTGGCCTGGGACATTCGGAACGACTCGATAGTGGCCTTTACCCCGTGGCGAGCAGCCACATCCAGCATTTCCTTCAGCCGGTGCGGGCTTCCTGTCGGGTTGCCGCTGATCGAACGCAGACCGCTGATCAGCGGAAAAGCATGAACGCAGACAGGCGAAGGCGGAACGCCGACAAAGCACAGCGTTCCGGTAGGCCGGAGCGCTGCCACGTACACGCCCCAATCCTGGTCGGCGTTGGCGGTGTTCAAAATGAAATCCATGGTGCCAGCCACATCCTTCATGGCCTTCGACTCGCGTGTATTCACAAAATTGTGTGCTCCCAGCGCACGCGCTTCCTCTTCCTTGGCAGCCGAGGTGGAAAACGCCGTCACCTCTGCACCGAAGACACGCGCAAACTGGATGGCCAGGTGTCCCAGCCCGCCAATGCCTACAACTCCCACCCGCGACGACGGGTTCACGCCATGCGTGCGCAGCGGGTTATACACAGTAATGCCCCCGCAGAGCAAAGGAGCGGTGTGAGAGCTCTCGAGAGCGTCCGGAATCGGAATCACGAAGCGCGAATTGGCGCGCACACGGTCCGCATAGCCGCCGTTCCGGTGGACGCAGGTTCCTTCTGACGCGGGGCAAAGGTTCTCCATTCCGCGTGTGCACCACTCGCACACTCCGCAGGAGTTCGATTGCCAGCCCAGGCCCACGCGCTGGCCCACCTCGAGTGAGCGCACCTCGGAGCCTACGGCCGTCACCGCGCCCACAATCTCGTGGCCCGGAATAAACGGGTACTGGCTGATTCCCCAGTCGTTCGCAATCAGGTGAAGGTCGCTATGGCAGATTCCACAATGAGTAATCGCGATTTCCACCTCGTGCAAGCCAAGCTCGCCGGGGTCATACTTGAACGGCAACAGTTCTGCTCCTGCCGCATGTGCTGCAAGTCCTTGAATATGTTCCATAGTCAGTTCCGGATCCTTAATGGGGGAATCTCAAACAGAATCGGCTCGAATGTAGGGTGCCGTCTGAATGTTAGCGTGAAGCCTCTTCGCCTCACCTAGTTTAACCCGCCTCCCGGCTCCACGCGTATGGTCAGCAGTTGAAAACCGCTCAGAACTCCGCCTGCCTGCGCATCGGCTTCCAGTTCCGCCGACTCCCCGTTCAGGCTTGCATCCTGCGCGGAGCGCATCGGTTCCAGCGTGTTGGCCACAGAAAGCGGAAGACTGGAGAGTGTCTTCCCCTCCATGCCTGCCTGCGTCTCCGGTATGAGCAGACTCACATAGATGCGGTCTGCCGCATGCTGTCCGCGTGCCTGGGCCAGTGCCGCGTCCAGGTCGGCAGGGTGGCTCTGCTGGCGCGGTTGGTCCAGGGCCCGGTCCAGCGTCCCGGCATCTGAGACAAGCAGCCGCAGGTTGCCCGCGCTCAACCGGGCGGGCAGCTTCACCGCAATCCTCACATTGCGAGCCGCTTCATGCCATGGCCGCAGGGTCGCCTCCACCACCACCGTATCGCCGGCGTGAACCATGTTGCCTGAAACCAGCCGTGCAGTCTCCAGCACCACCTCGACTCGCCGTGGAATTGCCTGCACATCGAGGTTGACCGCGTTCACAGCGTGAGTCCTTGTCCCGTTCGAGTAAAGCCGCTGAAACCGTTCCCCGGTGAGTAACGCTGCGAGCATAGGCGTAGCCGTCGCGTCTCCAGCCGGTGCCCACAGATCAAGTGGTGATGGTGCATAGCCATCTAACTCGATGCTCCCGGTTACGTGGTAGCTCGTCTCCGCCGTACTGTTGTTGGTTTGCAAAAGCGATTGAAACAGGACCACCGCGACGGCCTGTGGTGTGAGCGCCGGCAGGTCAAGAATCTCGACGTTGATCTTGCGCTCCGCAGTTGTTGAAGTAACGCCGCTTCCCACGTCATGTATGCGAAGATGTACCGGAATCATGCGCGCCTGGGCACCGAAGATGCCGCGAATGGCCGCGTCGCGATCCTCGCTGAAGGCGCCAATCGTCTCGCCCGTGTTCACAATCTTGAAGGCGTTCAAAGGCGAAGCCACCGTAGCCACCACGTCTGCTGTGGTCATGGGCAGCGAAACCGGTCCCGCCTGCAAAATCGAGTGTCCGCAGGCCAGCAACTGCTTCGCGTCAACATAGGTCACCGTGCAGGTCGCCGCAATCTCCAGGTCGCCACGAACCAGTTGTGCGCTCACCGCCGATCCGGGCACTATGCTTGCAATCGCCTTGGCTGAAGGCAATGTCTCCACATTGGAAGCGGAACCCATCCCTCCGGCGGCAACCATCTCCAGGCCGGTTCCGGCCATTTTCTGCTGCCACAGCCGAATTGCTTCAGGACTGAATCCGCCCATCACCAGCGGCGTTTCCATCGCCTGCATATTTTCCACTTCCGCCGGCAATTCACTAGTCCCTGGTCCCTCGGTCCTTGACACTTGATCCCTGACCCCTGACCTCTGGTTTTCGATGGGCAGATCCCGCACTTCAAGCATCTGCGCTATGGGTGTAATCCCCGCGATGGGGTCTTTGGTAAATTGGCCGATGCGGTAAGAAAGCGCGCCCACCAACCGATTGCCGATATAGACCGGGCTGCCGCTCATGCCAGCCACTACGCCGGTGTACTCCGGCTTCACCCCGTGCAATTGGGCCAGAATCATATCGTGGCCCGGTCCACGCGCCCCGCGCAGTATGCCCAGAATCTCCACCTGCATCGGCTCCGGCGTGCTCCCTGTGAAGACCGTCCAGGCCGTTGCCGTTTGCCCGCGATGCAACTCGCTCAGCGGAAAGAATCCTCCGCCCGCAGGCGGTCCTGCGGCCAGCGCGGTCTTTTCAGGCGTGGTCTGGGCAAACATCAGGCTGGGGCAAAGGGACAGAACCAGGGCCGCACACAATGCCATCACGGTCAGCCGAAACCAGGTTTTCGTAAGGGGAGTATTCACATCTATAAGAGTACAACCGGCTGCAAGACTCTCGCCGGTTACGACGGTTTGCAAGCTTCGACTGCGGCGGAAATCACCCCCCTACACGAAAAACTACGTTACCGCACAGCGCCGCCACGCCTGCTCAATGTAGCTATCGGTCATGCCGGCAATATAGTCGGCCACGATGCGCGCCAAGCCTTCGGCGGGAATCTGCGCCTGATGGTCTTCGGGCAGCAGGCCGGGGTCGGCCATAAGTGCTGAAAACAGTCCCCGGACGATTTCTGCCGCGTATGCGTGCGACTCCTCCATGCCGGGCGAGTTGTAGAGGTTAGCGTAGAGAAATTCCTTCAGAGCGGCGCGCGCGACTTCCATCTCCTCGCTCAGAGCCGCCAGCCGATGAGGCGCGCGGCGAATCGCGTCGAGAGTTTCGGCGCCCAGAGCGGCCACTTGCCTGCCAGTCTCCTCCATCAAATCGGTTGCAAATAGGTTCAATATGCGTTTTATCGCCTCATAAGCGGCCAGTTTTGCTGGGGCTGCGGAATATTCGCGCGCAACAGCGTCGTAAAAGCCACGGAAAAGGGCCACGCCCTCGCGCACCTGCTCGAGCGTCAGAATCCCCGAGTCGAGTCCATCATCGAGGTCGGCGGTCAGGTAGGCAATCTCGTCGGCCAGATCGATGAGTTGGGCTTCAAGGGGAGGGAACTGGTCGAGGAAAAACTCGGCCAGCTCCGGATGGGTTGCACTCGCATAGTCGCGGGAATGCTTGATGATGCCCTCTCGCACGCCGAGGGTTAGATTCAGCCCGCGAAAACCTGCGTAGCGCTCCTCAAACCACGTGACAATGCGCAGGGCGTGTAGATTATGGTCGAAGCCCAGCCCGAATTCGCGCAGGCATTGGTCCAGAGCCTTTTCGCCGGCGTGACCGAAAGGCGGATGCCCGATGTCGTGCGCCAGCGCCAGCGCTTCTGAGAGTTCCGCGTTCAGCCCCATGGTTGCGGCCAGGGTGCGCGCAATCTGAGTTACTTCCAGCGTATGCGTGAGGCGGCTGCGGAAGTGGTCTGAAGGAGAATCGCCCCGGAGGCGGCGGAAAACCTGCGTCTTGCCCGCCAGGCGTCGAAATGCGCGCGCATGCAGAATGCGGGCAACGTCTCGGGCGAACGGTGTGCGGTAGGGGTGCAGTGATTCGAGGTGCGCGCGCCGAGTCAATTCGCCGTCCGCGAGGACGGCAATCCTCGCGGGCAACGCATAGCTCGACTTGGCTTCCAAAGTCGTCATTGAAATTCAAGAAACAGGGATCAGGGTTCAGGGAACAGGGGTCAGAAAATAAGGGGCAATTTCGCCAACCGTCTCACGAGTCCATCCA
>JBAPYY010000709.1:0-30049 GCA_049284975.1 Occallatibacter sp. | reverse complement strand
CTAAAGGATGAGCAAGTCCCGTGGTGGACCCTCCACTCAGAGGATGCAATCGGCCGGTCGCATTACCCGATTACCGCATCTCCCGACGAATGGGCCAACGAAATCCTGCATCTCGATCAGCTCATCGTCGAGCCATTCGAGAAGGCATGGTTCAAAAACGAACTATTGCAGTTGGGCAAAAAGCCGGACCCGAAAGTTGGCTCATTGATCCTAACGGAGGAATGCCTGGCCGAGTGGGGCCAAGACCGCGACGAAGCAAAGAGCGTTGTCTCACCTCTGAGAACATTGCATGAGCTTCGGTCGAAGCTAAAGGGCCATGCTATTGGAGAATCTACGCAAACGCAGCTCAGACAGCAGGCGCTTAATGAACATGGAAGCTACAAAGTGCACTTTCGGGTTCTTTGTGGAGCGTGCGATGAATCGCTGCGGAAGATTACCGAGATAACTGCGGCGCGGCAGACAAGTCCAAATCCACAGGACAAACAGTGAATCTCGATAGATCCCCGCAAACGCCGCAGGGTCCGGAATCGCAGTTGCGCCTGTGTGGTGCCAATCCAGAAACAATCCGCCAATCGCATAGCTGTAAGCCCTACAGCCCCAGCACAGCCCTCTGCGCGGCGAAGATCTCCTTCAATCCCGCCTCGGCCAGATCGATGAGGCCGTTGAGCTGGCTGCGGGAGAAACTTCCCTTCTCCGCCGTGGCCTGCGTCTCGATGAGCCCGCCATCGGCGGTCATCACCACATTCATATCCACTTCGGCCTGCGAATCCTCTTCGTAGCAAAGGTCCAAGAGCGCAGCGCCATCGACGATGCCCACCGAGGTGGCCGCGACGAGTTGCTTCAGCGGCGACGCTTTGAGCGTTCCGGCTGCGACCAGCGCGTTCAGAGCCAGTGCCAGAGCGACGGCCGCGCCTGTAATAGCGGCTGTCCGCGTGCCGCCGTCGGCCTGGATTACGTCGCAATCCAGAATCACCGTCCGCTCGCCCAGAGCCTTCATGTCCACCACAGAGCGCAGGCTGCGGCCAATCAATCTTTGGATTTCATGTGTCCGCCCGCCAATCTTGCCGCGTTCGCTTTCGCGCGGAGTCCGCGTCACCGTCGCGCGCGGCAGCATGGAGTATTCCGCCGTAACCCAGCCGCGCCCGGAGTTGCGCAGCCAGCCGGGGACGCCTTGTTCGATGGTGGCGCAGGTCAGCACGCGCGTATTGCCCAGCGAGACAAGGACGGAACCCTCGGCGGTCTGGACAAAGCCGGGCGTGAGTGTGAGCGGGCGAAGCTGGAGCGGAGTTCTGCCGCCGGGACGAAAAAAGGGCGCACTTGACGGGGTTTGCATGGAGAGATTGTACGGGAAGGGGCTGCGAAGAGAGGCGTGAACCTGCCTGGGAATTCCCGTTCCAGAACGGGAAATTGCTGATTTACCCGGCCCGAAACAGGAATCTATCCATATCTTGCTGAAACAACACATCTTACCCCACGAACGTTAATCCGTCCTGTTCCATTCTGGGAAATTTCCTGCCTTGCCGGGTGCAAGCGTCCTTCCGGGAATTGAGCTGTAAGTCCTTCCCTTATCAGGAACTTAATCTGACTGTTCTAGTTTGGCACACCACGTGTATTAGAAGTGGGCAGTCCTCACGCCAAAAAGCCGGAATGGGAAGGCAGAAAAACAGGGACTAGGGAATAGGAAAGGAAACGGGAGATGCGGCAGATAGCAGAGGCAGTGGAACTAAAAGAAAACGGACTGGCGGAGATAGGACTGGTGGAAACTGGCTTCGCGGTAACTGGTGCGGCCGGAGCCGGGGCGGACCGGGCCGGACGCAAGCGGGTAGAAACGGTGGTTGAGACGCTGGCCAACCTGCATGGCGATGGTGAGAGCTTGGCCGAGGTGGCCCACGATGCCCGGAACCTGGTCACGGCGCTATGGCTCTACTGCGACCTTCTGGAGGAGCCGGGGGTTCTCAACCCCAGCTTCAATCACTATGCCAGCGAGTTGCGGCTGGTGGCCGCGGCCAGCCGCCGGCTGGTGGAGAAGCTTCTGGCTCTCGACACCAATTTTGACGCCCGGCTGAGACCGGTGACGGAACTCTCAGAGGCAATCAACGCGGCATTGACGAGAAATGAGCCATTCGCTCTGGACCGCGCCCGCCAGTGGGAACTGACGCCCGGCGCGCCCATCGACGATTTGGCCGGAGAACTCTCGGCCAACCGCAACTTGCTGTCGGCTCTTGCCGGACCCTCCATCACCCTGACCGTAAATGCCGAGGGCGGCGCGCAGCCTGTGAAGATGAGCGGCGAAGACCTGACCCGGATTCTGGTCAATCTGGTTAAGAACGCCTCCGAAGCCATGCCCGGAGCTGGGCAAATCGCCATCAACCTGCATGAATTTCACGCCGATGCGGTTGCCCCTCTGTGGCTGATGCTGACCATCGAGGACGACGGACCCGGCATTCCCCGTGACAAGCTGGAGAAGATATTCGACTCCGGCTACACCACCAAGTTAAACGGAGCTCTCCGGAACGGCGGCTGGCCGGCTTCCCATCGCGGGCTGGGCTTGTCCATCACCCGCTCTATCGTCGAGGCAGCGGGTGGCCACATTCATGCCGCCAACGACGCCGGTGGCGGAGCCCGCTTCCAGATTGAACTGCCTGCTCGCTCCCGCTGACGCGAGGGCACGAAAGCCTGCAGCGCCGTTCGAAAAGAGTCCCGGCGCAGCCGCAACAGAGAATCCAATTTAACGATTTGCGCATGAGGCGAATACAATGCTCGAAACAGCTCTAAACACAGGAACCATGGAGTTTATCCCCCAACTCGCGGAGCCACCGGCACGCCTGCACCTTCTGGTGGTGGACGCCGATGCCGCAATGCGCTCGGCCTGTGGCGAGATTGCATCCAGCCTTGGCTACGCGGTTGAGAGCACGGGTGACATGACCCAGGCGCGCAGCATGTTGCGCGGCTCGCCTGCCGACATCCTGCTGGTTAACCTGCCAGTCGACTCGAATCACGGTTTGGAACTGGTCAGCGAAGTCAAGCTGCTCTACCCCCAGACCGCGATTATTGCCATGACTACCTCCGGCTCGGTAAACCCCGCCGTCGAGGCCATGCGGTGCGGAGCATCGGACTACCTGGCCAAACCTTTCGCCATGGATGAGTTGTCTACAGTGCTTGAGCGCGCCTCGGCCTCTCTGGTCACCGACACGGCTACACGCCAATTGCGCGAGCGGCTCCGGCTATCGCAGGGACTGGGGGCCATGATTGGCCGCTCCGGCGAGATGGAAAAACTCTATCGCATCCTTTCGAAAGTTGCCCAAAGCACCCATCCCGTCCTCATTCTGGGCGAGAGCGGCACCGGCAAGGAGCTGGTGGCGCGCACCATCCACGCCTACGGGCCGAATTCGCAGAAGCCGTTTCTGCCCGTCGACTGCGCCTCGCTGGTTCCCTCACTGATTGAGAGCGAACTGTTCGGCTACGTCAAGGGCGCGTTCACCGGGGCCAACCGCTCCAAGGACGGGTTGCTCGTCTCTGCCGAAGGAGGCACGGTTTTTCTGGATGAGATTGGCGAGCTTTCGCTCGACCTGCAAGCCAAGCTGTTGCGCGCCCTTCAGGAGAAAGAGGTCCGCCCGGTCGGCGCCACGCACCGCGTTCCCATACGGGCGCGCATCGTAGCCGCCACCAACCGGGATCTTGCGGTGATGGTCGAGAAAGGTTCTTTCCGCAAAGACCTCTTCTACCGGCTCAACGTGGTGAACTTGCGCCTGCCCGCATTGCGCGACCGGCGTGAAGACATTCCGCTTCTTGCCGCGCATTTTCTGGACCGCATCAGCCGCGAACGCGACAGAAAACTCACACTGAGCGACGAGGCTCTGCGCACCATGATGCTGCACGACTGGCCGGGCAACGTCAGGGAGTTGGAAAGCGCGATAGAGCGCGGCTGTACCTTTGCCTCGGGACCGCTTCTACAACTAGGCGACATGCCGACACAGTTGCAGGAGCGGGGGCTGGAGGCACGGAGCGCCGCCACAGCGGCCCGAATGCAGGACGCGGATGCTGGAGCACCAAAGTTGACCACCCTGGCTGTTCTTGAACGTCAGGCCATTCTGGACGCTATCCGCACCCTGCACGGCGACAAGCTGCAGGCTGCCAAGCTGCTGGGCATCGGCAAGACCACCCTCTACCGCAAGCTGAAGGAATACGGCATCGCCGACCCGCTTCACGAAGAGTGAAATGCAGGGGGCAGGGATCAGGGGTCCGGGATCAGTTCCCTGTTCCGGCCTTAGGCGATCATTGTCCAAATCCTAACTCGAATCTGTTGTGCGAGCCACTGCATCCGCCATCACTGCGCCCGAGCTGAAAGCCGAGCTTTTAGAAATCACAACCGATTACTAGTCCCTAGTCCCTAGTCCCTAGTCCCTAGTCCCTAGTCCCTGGTCCCTGGTCCCTAGTCCCTGACCCCTAACCGCTGTTTCAAGGAGCACTAAATGAGCATTCTGATTGTGACTGGAATTGAAGGCGCCCGTAACTGCGCAGCCGTGGTGCAGGCGCAACTGGGCATGGAGGTCGAAGTGGCCGATGGACGCAAAGCCGCGCTGGCAGCGCTGCGCCGCCGCGAGTTTTTGGCCGTAGCTGTGGACGAGACCATGGCCGAGTGCGATCCGGCCGCCGCCGAAGCCATATGGGAGCGCGCCGGCCTCGCCATCCCTTTGCAGATCAACTTCGCCCTCTCCGGCGCAGCCCGGCTCATCCGCGAGATTCGCTCAGGCCTCCACCGTCGCGAACGGGAGCAGGCGCTGGCCCGCCGCGCCGCCACAGCGGCCATCGAAACCGAACTCAAATCCACGGTCGCCGGCCTGCTGCTTCACTCGCAGTTGGCTCTCAGCGGCGCTGATATCCCTTTGCCCGTAGCCGAAAGGCTGCGCATGGTGGCTGATCTCGCCGGCAATCTTCGCCAGCAGTTGAACGCGCCGCAGCATGCAAGCTCCCGCACCGCCGCCTGAGCACCTGCGGTGGGGCCAATCGCGCCTGCCGCGCAGTGTCGATACGGCACTGGAGATTTGGCGTCGCCCCGGAAACCCTTTAGTCGATAACGGCGTTTTAGGGTACTTATCTTGTATTCGAGGGGCAACTCTAACTGGACGAGTGCATTGGCCTGTTTACTTCAGTTGGGAACGCCTGGTCAGGCGGCCCATTCATCGAATCGGCGCATGATCTCCATGAGCTTGCATCCCAACAGGATGACCGAGCCCCACAATATGAAGGGAACGCCGTAGAGTATGAGATGCTTCCGCGAACGGGCCAACTCAAACACTCGTACCTTCACAATCGCGTACACGTTCGCTGCGAGATAAGCAGCCACCAAACAGCTCACTACCAGGTTGTGCATGTTCATACTCCTCCTTTTACCGGTCTGCATCTCCGCGCCGGTACTCATCGGTTAGATCATCAAGCGAGGTGCACAACTTAGAGTTGAGACCATCCTCCGTCTACCGGAAGCTCAATTCCCGTCGTGTAAGTTGCGTCAATCGCCAGGAATGCCACGGCTTTGGCAATTTCCTCCGGCTGGCCCATACGCTTCATCGGAACGCTTTGCGTCATCTGAAGGTAGACCTGATCTTCCGCCTCCTTCGGCATTCCTACCTTCTGGAGTATGGGCGTTACAATTGGCCCCGGGCTCACCGCATTGACACGAATTCCACGGGGCGACAGCTCACTGGCAAGGCTCCGAGTAATGGAACGAAGCGCTGCTTTAGCGGCACCGTAAGCGCTCAATGGCGCCACCGCCTTCACGTTGGCCATCGAAGTGGTAAAGACCACCGAACTTCCTTCCGGCATGAGCGGCGCTAGTTTCTGGACGATGAAATACGGTCCCTTCGCGTTCAGGTTGAGCATCTCGTCGTAAACTTCCTCAGTCACCGCCTCAAATGGGATAAATCGACCATATCCCGCGTTGACGAACAACACATCGAGCTTGCCGAACGTCTCCTTGACCTTCTCCGCTAAGGCATCCATATCGGGAAGCGAGGTCGCGTCGCTGTGGATTACGATGGCGTTATCGCCAAGCTCAGCCTGAGCCGTCTTGATCGTTGCAGAGGTGCGCCCAGTCACGATCACGCGCGCACCTTCGTTGATGAATAATTTGGCAGTCGCCAAGCCGATGCCGGTGGTTCCGCCTGTGATAAGAGCTGTTTTTCCTTTGAACCGATCCATGTTGTCTCCTGTGTTTTTCTGTCTTGAAGCATTGCATACGTTAGAGTACGATAATCGCAGTTGCGATGCAAGGATTTTCGTACGCACTGGTACTAATATTGAAAAGCGCGCCCCAGGACGTCCAAAAGGGCTTTATCCCCGACGAAGCACTCGACCGCGACCGGCGCTCCTTCAGGACACCGCGGTCAAGGATGCTGGGTAAGACAAGTCCACACCGGAGACACTGACGACCGCCTGCCACGCGGCTTCCTGGCTGGCGCGATCGTGAAGGTGCGGGTGACGCTGCGCTTCAATTGGGCCTGAGAACTTCCCTTGAGCCGAGGCGAAGAATTGCCCTGAGACGTCGGCTCCGAACTCCGGCGCCTGGAGGTACCGGCGGGCCGCGGTCTCCGGCGTCTGATTCATGCCCGGAATGAGGTTCACGATTGGGATAAACAGATACTTCAACAACGGGCCAGCGTTTCGCACCACCTTGGTGTCGGTCGCCCCACCGGGCGATACGGCGTACACGGCCATGCCGGCGGGCAGCCGGCGGGCCAGCGCCGCGGTCCACCAAGCGATGATGAGCTTCGCGTCAGCATACGCATTGTTGGGCACGTACTTCACATTCGGCCCGTTGCGCAGCAGGGCTTCAACAGCCGCGGCTTGGTCGCCCCGGTAGTATTTGGCCGCGAAGGCTGGCACGTCGGTGTACTTGAACATGGGTACGCCCCCGCGGGCAGGCTCCGCGCCGGCGATAACAATCCGCGCGTTGGGGCTCAGTAGATTGGCGCGGAGCAATCCGACAGTCAGTTGATGATGGCCGATCAGCTGGGCCTGAGAAGCCTCAACGCCCTCCGCAGTGATCACGCGCTTCTTGGTTGGGACCAATCCGGCATTGAGCAGTAGGAAATCGATCGGCTTACCTCGCTTGACGAGCGCGGCGAGGGCGGACTGAACGCTGGCCGGCGCGTTCAGATCCAGCTCCAGGGGCGTGAAGACCTGCGTCTTGGTCTCCGCCGCGAGCTGAGCGGCCGTTTCCTGAATCCGGGCCAGGCTGCGCCCGGTGACGATGACCTCGCGGTAGCCCTCGGCGGCAAGCAAGCGGGCTGCCGCATAACCGAGCCCGGAGGTGGCGCCGGTGACGAGCGCGATCGAATGTTCCCTATCCATGTTGTCTCCTGTGTTTATCCGTCTTGCAGTATTACAAACGCTAGAGTACGATAATCACAGCGGAATTGCAAGGAGTTTCGTACGCTATGGTAACTAATATTGCGAAGCGCCCCCGAGGACGTCCAAAGGGCTTTATCCCCGACGAAGCACTCGACCGCGCCGTTGAGATGTTTTGGGAGCATGGGTATGAAGGAGTCGACGTGGATCGGATCGCGCGCGCCGTGAACGTCACCAAACCCGCGCTATACCGGGCCTTCGGAGACAAGTCCACCCTGCTGCTCAGGGCGGTCGAGCGCTATGCGATGACGTATGGAGCTCCCAGAATGGCAGCATTTCAAGCGGAGCCGGACATCCACAAGGCTGTGACCGCCTTTTGCGAGGCTACCGTCAACACCGCTTCGGATGAGGCTCACGGCGGCTGCATGATGGCCGCTGCAGCAATGGGACAGTCGGAGCGAGCAACGGAGATCCGTTCGTATGCCGCGAAGGGCCTTACAGCAACCGCTGATATTTTCGCGAAACGTTTCGAAAAGGAGATGAAGGCGGGACGCCTGACTCGCACACCCTCTGCCAAGGTGCGAGGCCGTTTGCTCGTTGACTTGCTGCAGGGTTTGCAGCTTCGCGCCAAGGCCGGTATTGCTCGCGAGCAATTGCTGCAGGACGCCCGAAGCTATGTGCCCCTGATTCTTGGCAAGCAAATCTAACGCACTTCTCGGCGGGTATGCGTCTGGACGAGTGCCAAATCGCCAAAGCGCTCATCGACCCCGAACAGGGAACTGGAAGTCGCCAAGTGTTCGCCGATCTGCCCGTTCATGGCCTTCGATTGACGCCCACTGCGCGCTTTTGAGACTCGCTGCCGGGTGCCCGGGAATCTCGCTTCTGAGCAATAAACCAGCTTTGGCAGGTGAAGGCTCTTGGCAACCTGTAGGAAGTCGATCAGGAGACCTGGGAAAGCCAGAAGCTTGAAGCTAGAAACTGGGAGCTAGCCGCTTGCGTATAAATACCCTTCCTTGGCGCATCATCATTGACAGAACAGGCGCAGCGAAAGACCCCGGCAGGCTGCGAAACCTCCGCAAACCCTCAGAAAAACGCCGTAACTCCTTTTATATGACTATTTTGCAAATAACTCTTTTAGAATGACGATTTTGCAGCGATGCAATCTCCGTATCATGTTGAAAACAAGGAATTTGTTTGCAAAATATGGGTGGGGGTGGGTGCGCGATAAACCGGTTAAATTGGGTGTCCCAGGCCTCAGTCAATGCATGGAGCACCCCCGCCCAATGAAAATCAATCTCGTTCGGCGGGAAAAGAATTCTTCAGCGGAAATCTTGTCTTGCCTTGCGAGCAGAGCCCGCAAAGCAAGACAAGGATGAGCCATTAGCTATTGGCTGATGGCCACGCCGCTGAAGGAGGCGACGCCGATCGCGCTGGAGGTCGCCTCAGGCGTGAGGTCGCCATGGCCGTCAATGGCGAATACGGAGACATAGGCCTCGCTGCCCGCACTATAAATAACGGCCAGCCACTTCTGGTCCGGAGATACGGTTAAGTCAGTGGGCACGCCCGGCAAGGGCACCGATTTGTAGAACACTCCGCCCTGGCCGTCGGAAAAGAAGATGGAGATTGCCTGACCAGGCGAGTTGCCTGTGTACCAGATGTTCCCCGGTCCCTTGGCAACCCAGCAAGGGGCGTTGACGGGATAGGATGGCGTCGGCCCGGCGATTGCGGTCAGGCTCCCGTCCGCGTCCACAATGGCGAAGCTGTCAGGACTGTGAGCCGGCGTAAAGCCCAGAACGTTGCCCCAGAACGCCTCGCCCAGCGGAACCATATCGGCGTTGCTTGGCAGCGGAATAGAGGTGCTGGCTCCGCTCAACACTCCACCTTCATAGGTGAGCGGCAGTTGAAGCAACGATCCGGAACTCATGGTGACAGCGGCCCAGGTTTTTCCGACTGCAATCTGCGCCGCCGAAGGGTTGGCGAGACTTACAACGGGGCCATCGACATAGCCCCACGGCCACGAATGACTCTCGGCACAATTTGCGCCGACCACGAAGAGATGACCCTGAGTCAACGCCACAGAATCCGGATTTACGCACTCAGGCGCGAGATAGATCGTCTTTCCAATGGAAATGGAATTGCCGTTCAGCACCAATTGGCTGACGGTGTTAGAACCATAGTTAGCCACCGCGCCCAGGCCATCATTGAACTGTAGAATTCCCGCGTTCGTGCTGGCGCCGCCTTTGCCGCCAGTCGTCAGGGTTTGAGCCAGAGTCAGCGAGGGAGTGCCCGAAGTATTCAATTTGAACACCTCGACAGCATTGCCACTTGAGTTATTTGTGCTAGTGATTACCAGTGCGCCGCTACCCGGCTGGCCGGCAGCAACCATTGTGCTGGTTAGACAGATGGCCGCCAGCGCAAAGCCGGAGCGCCACAGTATAGGCTTCGGGTGCTTCTGAAAACTCATTGCGATCTCCTTGGGGATTAAGTTGAAGGTGCGCGCCCACCCGGATTCTTCTAACTCATCACGGAAAGGGAGCACGTTCACAGATAAGAATTCGCTGTAGACGGGAGAAAAGTTACGCGCGCCTATTGCTTCTGACCTAAATTAAAATTGCCAAGTTTTTCAGACTCGCGTAACTTTCGCCCTCTCTTCATCGAATCAATGAACATGGGATTAAAATGGGTCTGCGGGTGGGCTCGGGGGCGAAGAACGATTTGCGCGAGAACACCGGTGCTGGTAATGATGGCAAGAAGGTATTCGAACCCATGTGCCCGGACAGCAATCTCGAGATACTGATGGCTCGCTATCAACAGGGCGATTACGCCGCTGTCTCGGAACTGATTGGGCGCATCAGTCCGCAGCTGCATCGGTTTTTTCTTGTGCAGTCGGCAAGCCGCGCTGATGCCGATGACCTGCTGCAGGAAACCTGGCTTCGCATTCACAAAGTGCGGCACACTTATCGCCCCGGCGAGCCGGCGCTTCCGTGGTTTTATGCGATTGCACGGTATGTTCGCGTTGATCACTATCGGAAATCAGTCCGGAATACAGCCGGCGAGCGAAAGCTGGAAGCGATGCAAAAAGAGGCAGAGACTGTCGGCGGGAAACTCGATCACATTGAGAGCCTTGAGGCGCTTTTGGCGCCGCTTCCAGAGAGCCAGCGCGAGGTGATCGAGATGTTAAAGGTGGCGGGAATGTCGTTGGAAGAGGTAGCGCGCGCCACGTCTTCGAGCGTTGGGTCTGTAAAGCAGAAAGCGCACAGAGCCTACACAAAGTTGAGAGAAACGATAACTGCACGGGGATCAGCGCAAGGGCAAAGCGGAGGACTATCGTGAAAGACGAACAAATTGACGATGTCCTGAAAAAGGCTGGGCGAGCCTCGCCTGATACTGCGCCGGCGACGCTAGTGCGCGTCGCGGATTCGATCAAGTCGTCGCTCCAGCCTGTGCGCCCGCTGCCCGCGCGGTGGGTAATGACGGCCGGGATGGTGTTGATATGCGCGGCTGTTTCCCTGGTGGGCGCGGCCCGTGCAGGATTCTTCGGATTTGAAAAGATGAATATCCTGGAGCGCTGGTTGATCTTTCCCGTGCTCGTCATTCTTGCCTGCATGGCAGGCAACGGGTTCGCGCATGAAATGATTCCGGGAAGCCGGCGTCGCGTCTCTCCAATCGCACTTTTGGGATTGGGAAGCGCGGCCTTGCTGGTTGTGTTTGCATTCTTTTTCCGCGATTATCAGACCCACCAATTCATTTCGGTTGGCATCGTGTGCCTGCTGACCGGGTTCATCCACGCCATTCCTGCCTCGTTGCTTGCGTGGTTGCTGCTCCGTCGGGGCTTCGCGGTCAATTCCATAGCCGCGGGATTGGTTGCTGGCACACTCGGCGGCTTGGCCGGCGTCGGAGTTCTCGAGTTGCACTGCCCCAATTTTGAAGCCGCGCACGTGCTTGTGTGGCACACTGCCGTCGTGCCTTTGAGTGCCGGAGCTGGGGCATTAGTGGCATGGGCGCTGCGTTTCCGGGCAGGCCCGGGCGCTCGTGAGCGCAACCCATCGCCGAGGCAATGACGAACTGCTGGTTCATCGGCAGCGATTGTTCGTACACTGACCGTGGAAGTCACCCGTGAGCGAATCCAAACCGCCAGCCCGCATCGTTCTGACTACAGCGGCCAATCCCGATGAGGCCGCGCGTTTGGGCCGGACACTGGTCGAGGAGCGGCTGGCTGCCTGCGCTACGCTGATTCCTGGCGTCGAGTCCATCTATCGCTGGCAGGGTAAGGTTGAAACAACCGCAGAAACGCTCCTCCTGCTCAAGACCGGCCCTGATCAGCTGGCAGCTCTCGAAGCCCGGCTGCGCGAGTTGCACAGCTATGAAACGCCGGAGTTTCTCGCGCTAGATGTCGATGTTGTCAGCCAGCCCTACCTCGACTGGCTGCAGGAGAGTCTGCGCCTTGAGTGACGCCCACCTTTCGGCCCCGGCGCCCGGCGTACAACCACCGCCCCGTCTGGTATTCTGAGCTTGGTTCGCACGATGCGCTGGTTATTAATTGCCCTGCTCGTCTCGCTCGCGGCGCTGCTGATTGCGGCTGTCGGCGGAGCGCGTCATATTTGGCTCCAGCGTCGAGGCCGGCAAAGGCCTTCTGCGGATCAGCGAGTCCCCGATTCGTCTTCCACGC
The DNA here is from genome assembly GCA_049284975.1 of Occallatibacter sp. Lineage (GTDB taxonomy): Bacteria > Acidobacteriota > Terriglobia > Terriglobales > Acidobacteriaceae > Telmatobacter. Next base: position 18,033 of record JBAPYY010000709.1, on the reverse strand, counting down.
CGGCCGATGAATCCGACGTAGAAACAGAGATATTGTAGTTTTCCGCCGAAAGGACTTTGTCCCTCATGAACAAGCAGAATCCCGCGGCCGCAACCCCGGCCGAGACGCTCGACATCTCCATCGCCCACAGCCCTGACTCCGATGACGCCTTCATGTTCTATGGTCTGGCCACCAACAAGGTGCGCGTCCCCGGCTACCGCTTCTCTCATACGCTGTGCGACATTGAGACTCTCAACCTGCGGGCACAGAACGAGGCCTTTTTTGACGTAACGGCCATCAGCTTCCACGCCTACCCCTATCTGCAGCAGAACTACACGCTGATGGGCTGCGGCGGCAGCGTGGGCGAGGGCTACGGGCCGATGATCGTTTCCAGCAAGGCGCTGGCCTTGGAAGACCTGAGCCGCATCAAAATCGCCGTCCCAGGCACCTTCACTACTGCCTACCTGGCGCTTAAAGTCTTCAATCCGGAGCTCAAGACCGAAACAGTGCCCTTCGACCAGATCATCCCCGCAATCCTGGCCGGAACCTACGACGCCGGGTTGATCATCCACGAAGGCCAACTTACCTATTCCACCAGCGGGCTCAAGAAAGTGCTGGACCTGGGCGTCTGGTGGCGTGAGACCACCGGCCTGATTCTGCCCCTCGGCGGCAATGCCATCCGCCGCTCGCTGGGCGCAGAGAAGCACAAAATTATTTCCAAGGCCCTGCGCGACAGCATCCAGCACGGCCTGGACCACCGCGATCAGGCCCTCGAATATGCGATGCAGTTTGCCCGCGACCTCGACGTTCGCCTGGCCAGCCGCTTTGTCAGCATGTATGTGAACGAGCGCACCCTGGACTACGGCGCTGACGGGCGCTCGGCCATCCGCAAACTGCTGGAACTGGGCCATGAGCGCGGCATCATCCCCATCGCCCCGCAAGTTGACTTCGTGGATTGAGATTGAGCCAGCCGCTTGCCCTCGTTTGAGACTGAACGGGGGCAACGCGCCACAAGTACCATCGTCATCAGCATTTCCATCCGAAAGTGATTAAAATCTGCCAACAATCTTTCCATCGTTGTCTAAATAATCTCTAACTATCGCCGATGCATCCTCTAGCGAGGTTGTATCCACATGCTTCCCAACTCCACTCCCTTTGCTCTTCTCGCTTCACCCGAGCCCGCGTTGCTGACTGCCATTGAGCCGCTGTTGGCCTCTGACGGAGCGCGCGTGGAAATCGTTCTCTCCGCTGAAGCTGCGCTCTCCGCGCTCACCGCGGCGAATGCACCCACGCTGGCCGTGATTGACGTCAATCTGGCGGGCGTGGGGTCTTCAATGAGTATCGGCCAATTGTTGGCCGCCGCTCACGCCGAGGTTGCAGGACGCCGTTTTCCGATTGTCCTGATTTCGGACACTGTGACCCAAGAGTGGATTGATCGCCTGACCGAAGAAGTCGTCGACGACCTCATTCCTCGCTCCATCGAACCTGCTTTTCTGCGGCTCCGCCTGGAGGCAGTGCTGCGCAACCATCGCCGGTCGCGGGAGCTGGAGCTGCTGCGCGAGGCCGCTGCGCTCAATGCTCAGATGGACCGGTTAACCGGCGTCTACAACCGCGAGACCATGCTTTCGGTTCTCTTTCGCGAGACTGACCGCGTGCAGCGCATGAATAGTTCGCTGTGCGTAATCCTCTTTGACATCGACGACTTCGGCCACTGGAATCTGCGTCTCGGCCCGGATGCCTGCGACGAGTTGCTCTGCCATGTGGTGGCGCGTACCTCGGGCCTGTTGCGCAGTTACGACATGCTGGGCCGCGCCGGCAGCGACGAATTCCTCATGGCCCTGCCCGGCTGCACCAGCGTTAACGCGGTCATGATGGCCGAGCGGCTGCGCATGGATGTTTTCTCGGCGCCATTCCGCATGAACGGCGACGCCATCCGGCTATCGGCTTGTTTCGGCGTCGCCAGCAGCCTGGGCCGTTCACCTGTCGTGGTGCTGCGCGAGGCTGAGCAGGCGCTTCTGGTCGCCAAAGCCGCGGGGCCTGAATCCATCCAGTGTGCCGGCGATTTCCCGGAGCCTCAAGCCGGCCCAGTGGCCTTTCTCTCGCCAACTTCGGGCGACGAATTGCTGGCATGGTAGAGCGGAAGTAACTCCGAGACTCTGACGAGTAACTCCACTGTTTTGCTTGGTATCGGTGCTGAATAATCGTTTGAGGCGCGGCGTTTACCCTCAAATTGTTTTTCATTTGAACTAATGTTGCGGCGAATGCGTATAGACTGCACATGAGCGCCGCCACTGCAATGAAGAACTTGCCAGCAGAGTTTCTGTCGAGCCGCCTCTTCGGCATCACCAGCCGAATCGAGGAGATTGATCCTCAGTTATCGCGTGTTGTGGTTCCGTGGGTGGTGCGGCATCCGCGCTACCTTCCCGGCTTTCTCCGGTTGGCGCGAACCATTGGGCAGTCGAAACGCGTGCGCGCGCGTTCACTGGCAGATGGGGTGAAGGTTCCCCCCTTTCTCGTTCTCAGCGTCACATCCAAATGCAATCTGCGATGCACGGGTTGCTTTGCTGGAGCCGTTGGAACCGTGGCGAGCGCACCGGTAAGGCCCGGACTTGACCTACGAGAATGGTACGGAATCGTAGATGAAGCGGTGCAGCTCGGTGTGATGGCGTTCATGATTGCCGGCGGCGAACCATTCTTGCTGCCGGGCATTGCTCAGCTTTTCCGCGACTATCCCGACCGCCTTTTCCTGGTTTTCACCAACGGCACCGCTCTCAAGCCAGGGGATTACGAGATTTTGAAAAAGTGCTCCAACACGGTGATCGTTGTCAGCCTGGAAGGCGATCAAACCCTGACTGATCTGCGCCGGGGAAGCGGCGTCTTCGAAAAGGCTCTCGACTCTCTTGACCGGCTGCAGGAGGCGGGTGTTTTGACAGGCATTGCCGTGACTGTGGGAGCGGCAAACATCGCATACTGGTCTGAGCCGCGGAACATTGATGAACTGATTGCGCACAGCGGGCCATTGGCCATGTTCATCGAGCAGATTCCAACCGGGCAGGTTCCCACGGGCAGTTGCGAAAGCGGCGCGCTGTTGACCGAGGAGCAGAGGACGCACTTCCGCAAGACTGTCGTCGAGTATCGGGATCGCGCGACCGGGGGCGCATTCATCATTCACTCGCCGGGCGATGAAGAAACACTTGGAGGCTGCGTGTCGGCTGGACGCGGATTCGCGCATGTGAACCCGAGCGGCGATGTGACTGCCTGTCCGGTTTCCGCGCTGGCGACGCACAACGTGAGAACTTCGAACTTGCGCGACGCTCTGGCCAGCCCGCTTTTCACCATGATCCGGGAAAACGCGCATCTGCTCGAAACAGAAGGTCATCCGTGCGGGCTCTCAGCCCATGCAGCGGAGTTGGAGGCCATGACAAAGGGGCTGGGCGCTTACCGCACTGGCGTGCCTGAATCCGCTGCGCGTGACAAGGAATGGCCCGTCGCGATTCGCTGACAATGCAGATAAAATTTGCCGGCTTCGGGGTGATGCGACTGCAAAACACAGCGCAGACTAATGTGAGTTCCGTCGTGAGCGCGTGCGCGTCGCTCGCAACCCGTTCACCTGACGTTTCCCATTCAGATTTTCGAGAGGGGCACGGCGAGCCACTTCTTGAGTGTCCGGGCGTTCCGCCGGCGCGGATGAGATCGGGGTTTTCTTCGCCTTTATCAACTTGCGGTGAGGTAATCTCCGGCGCCTCGATATGTCCTCAGGCAATTGATCAAACAGAACCACATTGAGCAGCGACTCATGCACCTGAATGCGGCCGTCATAACTAATGAGGCCGAGCTTGCGAAAGCGATCCAGGAAGAAGCTGACCTGGGACCTGGTGGCGCCGATCATTTTTGCCAGCACCTCCTCGGAGATTGGCGGAATAAAGAGCTCCGTCTCCCCAGGCTTGCCAAACTCCGCCATAAACAGGAGGATCCTTGCGAGCCGCTGTTCGCTGGCGTCGAAGAGCTGATCGAAGAGATCGGTCTGGTGGCTCAGGGTGGGCACAAGCATAAACCTCAAGAAAAAGTTGGCGAATGCGGGTTCATGATGCATTTCGCGGATCATTTCATCCCTGCTTATTTCGAGGACTGTGGAGGCGTCTACAGTGGTCGCGGTGGACATGCGCAATCCATGGAATGCCACCAGGCACTCCTCTCCAACAAATTCGCCGGCGGAGATGACCGCTACAGTGGTTTCCTTCCCCTCTGAAGAATCGATGGTGAGCCGGGCGCGGCCCTTTTGAAGATAGAAAACGCGGTCTGCCGGGTCTCCCTGGGTGAAAAAAACCTGGTTCGGTTGGAACTCGATTACTCTTCGTCCAAGTCCAGGCTTTGCGAGAAACGCACCGATATCATGCGCTGGTATTACCGTTTCATTAATTGACATACGACCTCACACCATGGAGGTTAAACGCAGAGCGTGGCCAGTTCTCAAGAACCAACAAGAAAACTTGCTTCGAGGATCAGAGTGAACCGACCCTCGCTGCCCGGCCATCCATAGTGAGGGGACCCGAACGGCTTTTTGCGGAGCAGACACAATATTGGGGTCAGCATTCTTAGGACGCTGACGCATCAACAACTCGTCGTGCCTTATTCTTGCTCTTAGTAGCCCCACTTCTGTCTGCCCTGTTTTGCTCACATTTAGGGATTCTGCCGCAAATTCTATTGCCGAGAATAACCCTCTGCAGGAGCACACTGGCAGAGTCAGGTTTGTCCGCGGCTCAATATGTCAGGCATGTGACCGGTCCGTACCCCTCAGAGACACCCACCCCCTACCCACCGTGGAGGGCATTTTTCAGGCCTCATATAGCTCGTAACTTGCACTAAATAAACTGTTTGCAATTATCTACTGTTATCTTATTGGTAACAGTAAACTTCGGATTTTGCCCGTTTTCCAGCCAAAAACTGACTCAATATCAACCTTTGAGGCCGGCTAATTCGGCTTTTAACCCCAAGAACTCCTGGAAGACATCGTTCGAAAGCAACTGGCCTTGAACGGTGAGACGAACCGTCTTGCCGTCGGAAGTCAGCAGCCCATTTTCTACGAGTCTAGTGACGGCTTCGAGCGCCGGAGCAAGCAGCGCAGGGCCGAACTCGCGCTCCATCGCATTCAGATCAACGCCGGCATTTAACCGGAGGCCGAGAAACCATGCTTCTTCGTGCTGCATCGCGTGGGTGAGCCATGTGGTCTCGGTCGGCGCTGCTCCAGCGAGATAGGCCTTCAGGTCGTCGGTGGTCGTCGAGCGCAGGACGGATTCTCTTCGGTCGGCCAGAAGCATTGAGGAAGCGTCCAGGCCTAGGCCGAGGTATGGGCGGCGTTGCCAGTAGCGCAGATTATGGCGGGAGTGAAATCCGGAACGGCAAAAGTTGGATATCTCATATTGCTCAAGGCCCGCGTGATGCAGAGCTTCGATGGCCATCGAATACATTTGCGCGATGGCGTCATCCGTGGGGACAAGATCGGCGTGGTAGCGCGCGCCGTGAGCGAGCATTTCCCGGCCAAGGCGCGAGTCCTCATCTACTTCGAGCATGTAGACACTGGCGTGAGGAACACCAGCATCTGCTAACGCCGCCATCACCATAAGCGATTCTCGCCACGAAGCGAAGGTTTGGCCGGGAAGTCCTGCGATGAGGTCAACGTTCAAGTTCGAGATGCGCGCAGCGCGCAGCCGCATCACATCCGCGAGCACGATGGCGCGATTGTGCAGACGCCCGCTGGAGGCGGCCTCGCGGTCGATGAACGACTGCACGCCGAGGCTGACGCGGTTCACGCCTGCCGTAACCAAAGCTGCGAGGGTTTCATCTGAAAGCTGACCGGGCGCGCATTCGACGGTAATCTCGGCGTCCGGATCGAAGTCGAAGTGCGAGCGCATGGCTGCGAAGAGACGCTCGATCAGCGCAGGCGCAAGCAGGCTGGGCGTTCCGCCGCCGAGGTAGACGGTGTCCACACGGCGCGGAAGCTCCACTCCGATCCGCTCGGCCCATTTACCGGCAGCCTGCATGTCCTCGATCAGACGGTCCACATAACGCTCGTGATCACTGACGGGATAAACTCCCGATGCAAAATTGCAATAGGTACACTTCGAGCGACAGAAGGGGATGGAGATGTAAAGGCCGAGCGCGTCGCCAGCGGAAGCAACCATAAAGAGATTGTTTCACGGACGCAACCTGGGCTCCCTCCGCTCAATTCGCCTGTCGTGCAAGAATTGTGCAGGGGGAGTTTCGCTTGAGAGCCTTGATCGTTGTGGTTATCGCGCTGTTGCAAGGGCTCCTGCTTGCTGCCCATTGGTTTATCTATCGCACATTTGTCGTCTTTCTGGGGCCGTTCAGCGCGCCGGCCACGCTGGCATTGCGAGCCGCGTTGTTGCTGCTGGCCTTCAGTTTTTTGGGTGCTTCCCTGCTTGGGTACCGGTTCACGAACCCGATGGTCAGAGTGTTTTACACGATCGCGTCTGTCTGGCTGGGTTTCTTCAGTTTTCTTCTCTGGGCGGCGTGCCTGTGCTGGCTGGCGGGCTGGGCGCTGGCGCTGGCGGGACTGAGCGCCGATCGGCCGCTGGCCGCTATTGTGTTCTTCAGCCTCGCTGTTTTGACCAGCATCTACGGCCTGGTGAATGCACGCCTTATCCGCATCCGGCGCATCCCTGTACAACTGGCAGGATTGCCTGATTCCTGGCATGGGCGCACCGCTCTGGTCGTGAGCGATATGCACCTTGGCCACGTGCACGGACCCGGTTTCAGCCGGCGAATTGTGCGGCTGGCCGCGCGACTCAGTCCCGACATCATCTTCCTTCCCGGCGACCTGTTTGACGGCGGCAAGGCCGATGCCATCAGGCTGGCGGAGCCTTTTCATGCGCTGGCCCCACCGCTGGGCAGCTATTTTTCAACCGGCAACCATGACGAGTATGGCAACGCCACGCTCTACGCCGAGGTGCTCACACGCGCGGGCATCCGCGTTCTCGCTAACGAAAAAGTGACTATCGACGGCCTGGACGTTGTGGGCGTTTCTCACGGCGACTCCCATCCGGTTCGTCTGCGGACCACACTGGAGAGCTTGCGTCTGGCCCCCGGAAGGGCAAACATTCTGCTCAACCATGTGCCCAGCAACCTGACCGCGGTGGAGGTGGCGGGATTCGGGCTGCAAGTCTCCGGGCACACGCACGCAGGACAGTTCGTCCCCTTCACGTGGCTGGCGCGCCGTGTCTTCGGCAGGTTTACTTACGGCTTGCAGCGCTATGGCGCGTTGCAAGTGTACACCTCAAGCGGGGCCGGAACATGGGGCCCCCCGATGCGTGTGGGCACGAGCCCGGAGATTGCGCTGCTGACCTTCGAGTGAGCATGACGCTCGGAAGAGAAAATCGCAATAGTGAATGGGGTAGCATGAAGGTTGTCGAATGAGGAAAATGCGCTTCCGCAACTAATCGCCAGCGAGGAGGGAACTGCGATGAGTGAGGCAAACAAGGAAAGTGGCGGGGAGGTTCGGACCCATCTTCATGGGATTGATTTGCTGTCAAATTCCCGGCTCAATAAAGGCACCGCCTTCACCGAAGAGGAGCGTACAGCTTTCGGCCTGCATGGGCTATTGCCGCCTCATATCGGGACCCTCGAAGACCAGCGGGAACGCCGCAAGAGAGTACTGGACGGCCGACCTACGCCCTTTCTCAAGTACAGCAATATGCGCGATGTGCAAGACAATTGCGAGACGCTTTTCTACTCGCTGATTGCGAACTACACCGAGGAGTTGCTGCCTATTGTTTATACGCCGGTGGTGGGCGAGGGCTGCCAACGCTTCAGTGAGATATGGCGGCGGCCACGCGGTCTTTTTGTGGGCTACACGCACAAGGATCGCATCGGAGAGATTCTTGCCGACCCGCGTTTTGACGATGTGCGCTGCATCGTGGTCTCGGACGGCGAACGCATTCTGGGCCTGGGCGATCAGGGCGCGGGCGGCATGGGCATTCCCATCGGCAAGATGGCTCTTTACACAGCATTAGGCGGCATCCCGCCAGAGCATTGCCTGCCGATTTTGCTCGACGTGGGCACGGACAACGAAGAACGCCTGCACGATCCGATTTACATTGGCTGGCAGCATCGCCGCATTCGCGGTCCCGAGTATGACGAATTCATCGAGGAGTTTGTGACCGCAGTCGAGCGTCGCTGGCCGCACATACTTTTGCAGTGGGAAGATTTCGCCGGAGTCAACGCGGCCATCCTGCTGAAGCGCTATCGCGAGCGGCTTTGCACCTTCAACGACGACATTCAGGGAACGGCAGCTATCACAACAGGCACGCTGCTGGCAGCGGTCCGCGCCACTGGGCGGCCACTGAAGGAGCAAACCATTGCCATGTTCGGGTCGGGTTCGGCCGGCATCGGCATTGGCGATCTGCTGATTGCGGAGATGAAAGAGGAAGGACTGACCGAGGAGCAAGCGCGCAAGCGCATATACTGCTTCAACCGCTATGGACTTCTCGTGGAGGGGTGCGAGGGCATACGCCCCGGCCAAGAGCCTCTGATGCACACGAAAGCGGATGTGGCGGAATGGAAGCTCTCGGGTGCGGGCGCAATCTCGCTGCTCGATACGGTGCGCAACGCAAATGTGACGATTCTGGTGGGCACCTCCGCGCAGACCGGCGCGTTTACGGAAGAGATCGTGCGCGAGATGGCCAGCCACGTCGAGCGACCCATCATTTTCCCGCTGTCGAACCCCACATCGAAATCCGAGGCGAAACCGGCAGAACTGCTGCGCTGGACCGAGGGGCGCGCGCTGGTGGGAACGGGAAGTCCGTTTGATCCGGTTGAGATGAATGGGAAACTTGTGCGCATCTCGCAGATCAATAATTCTTTCATTTTTCCCGGCCTTGCGCTGGGCATTCTGGTCTCTCGGTCCAGGCGGGTTTCTGACGCCATGATCATGGCCTCGGCCAAAGCACTGGCCAGTTTGTCGCCGACGCTCATTGATCCTGATGCTCCGCTGCTGCCGCCGATCGCCGATTGCCGTAGGGTAAGCCTTGTCGTGGCTGAAGCGGTCGCGAAGCAAGCCATCGCCGACGGGATCGCGGAAAAAATGGACGACAGAACTCTCCGCGAGAACATTCGCGCCTACGTCTGGGAGCCCGTTTATTTGCCGTACCAACGGATTCCGTAGTGAACGAAAAGCTGGCCTCACACGTGGAGCGCGGCGCACAGTTTAAACTGGAATCAAATGATTCCTACGCTTGCATGGACGCCGCAAGGCGTCCGTTTTATCGATCAGACCAAGCTCCCTCTCGAAGAGAGCTACGTAGTTGCAACAACTTATGAGCAGGTCGCCGACGTTATAGTGACCATGGTGGTCCGTGGCGCGCCGGCTATCGGCGTCTCTGCGGCATACGGCGTTGCCCTGGGTGCGCGCGGCACCAAGGCTGCGACGGCTGCCGAGTTTGCTCCCGAGTTCGCGACAATCTGCGAACGGCTTGCGGCAACCCGGCCCACTGCGGTGAATCTCTTCTGGGCAATCGACAGGATGAAGAGGCTCTTTGCAGGATTGGTGGCTGCGGGAGCGCCTCTGGCTGAGATCAAGCAAAAACTTCTCACCGAAGCCCACGAGATGTATGAGGAAGACATTGCCGCGTGCAAGGCGATGGGCAAATTTGGCGCGGCTCTATTGCCGGAGAATAGCGGCGTGCTGACTCACTGCAACGCCGGCGCTCTGGCAACTTGCGGTTACGGAACCGCGCTGGGCGTAATCCGCTCGGCGGTCGAACAGGGCAAGCACATCCACGTTTACGCCGACGAGACGCGGCCGTTTTTGCAAGGAGCACGGCTAACGGCGTGGGAGTTGATGGCCGACAAGATTCCTACCACGGTAATCTGTGACAACATGGCAGCCAGCCTGATGCGAGCCGGACGCATCCGTGCCGTGGTTGTGGGCGCGGACCGTATTGCGGCCAACGGCGACACTGCCAACAAGATCGGTACCTACAGCGTGGCGATTCTGGCGCGCGAACACGGAATCCCGTTTTACGTGGCTGCGCCGTGGTCCACCATCGATATGGCTACAGCGACCGGCGAAGATATTCCTATCGAGGAGCGGTCGCCTGCGGAGGTTACGCACCACGGCGGCAAGCAGCTTACGCCGAATGGCGTAGGCATTTGCAATCCGGCATTCGATATGACACCAGCAAAGTACATCGCCGCCATTATCACCGAGCGTGGTGTGCTGCGCGCGCCTTACGTAGAGTCGCTCAAGCAGATGGAACTTTTAGAGAAATAAGGCTGAGTTGCAAGCCTCGGTCGCCGGGGAGAACTGCGACGGCAACGGCGGTCAGGTCTTTGACCAGATAATGCGCGGCGCCGAGCGAGGCGATAGAGTGGGAAAACGGCGTGGCAACGACTGTGCAGCCGGCTGCGCGGCCGGCCGCGGCGCCCGACGACGAATCCTCAAAAACCACACACTCCTGAGGCGCAAAGCCCAGCAGCGCCGCGCCAGCCAGAAACGGCGCCGGATTCGGCTTGCCCTCCGTCACGGAATCAGCGTGGACGATGCGCTGGGGCACGGGAAGACCGCTTGCTGCCAGGCGCAGGCGGGCAAGACGCTCTGTGGCGCTGGTGACCACCGTCCATCGATTTTGGGGTAGCGCCGCCAGCAGGTTGAGTACGCCAGGTAGCACGCCAAGCCCCTTGCCGTCCGCAAGTTCAATCTCCTCAATGAGTTTGAGCTCTGCCGTGCTGTCGAGATCGGGACGCAACAGCGCGACGGTTTCGATGGCTCGGCATCCGTGGGCGGCGCGAATCGCGGTCTCAGGATCTATGCCACGTAGCAGCGCCCATTTGGTCCAACTGCGCTCGACGGAGGCTACTGAGGAGATGAGAATGCCGTCCATGTCAAAGAGAACAGCTTGGCAGGGAATATGGACAGGGGAAGAAGCGATAGAAGAAGCCATGACTCGATTTTAGCTGGAAGGTTCTTTATTTCTTTGGCTGGGATGGTTTGACGGCTACTGAAGTTGATTTGGGCGCGGAGAAGGTCACTTTGGGCGAGTCGGCCAGAGTGACGGTGGCCTGGACTGGAGCGGTGTGCGCGCCTCTTTTGGCCTGATTGTCTTTGAGTGTGAGGGCGCCATTGGCGATTTCGGCGTCTGCGGTCCAGCGGTCGAAACGGGCCAATGCCGAGGGAACAAAGCCGGAGGGTGCGGCAACAGTTCCGCGACGCCACTCGAAGTGGAATGTGCCCTTGGCCGATGCTGCAAGGTCATTGCCGGTGAATCCGGCCAGTTCGATTTTGCCGTTGCCGTTGAATTCGCCGCCTGTACAGCGCAGGCCGAGCAGTTGACCCAGGGCCGGCGGGCTGAGCTTGTCGAGCTGCGCTTCAAACGCGTAGGCAGGCTTGTCCTGGGCAGAGGAGGCAGCGTGGAGAGTGCCGGTTCCGTGAATGCGGCCTCCGAGCAGCTCGGCGTCGAAGGCAGTGATTTCAGCGCCGTCGGTAATCGTAGAGATGGTGGCCTCAGGCTTGTGGAGGGTGACCGGACCGAGGATGAGGGATTCTGCCTTGGCCGTGCCTTCCATCCGCGGCCATGCCGGGGCAGCAGTGGGACGGAGTCGATGGATAAGCGTGGAGAGCAGCGTGCCCGGCTCATGGGCTCCCAAAAACGCTGTCTGCAGGACAGCGGCGTCGAGCGCTCCAAACTGAACTTGAAATGTCGGCGGGCAGCTTTGCGGAGCTTCGCACAGGGCGGGCAGCGAGAGTGTGGCCGTTCCCTTCACCGGGCCGTAGGAAAACACGACTGGATCCCAACGAAGCTCTCCAGCGGCAAGGTGGAGTGTGGCCTGTGAGATTTTGACGGGGTTGGCGAGAAAATCGGCCTTCCATATGGCGTTACGCAGGGTTACGGTTCCGGAAAGGGTGTCGGCTGAGGGTGCAAACTGGAGCGCGGAGCCGGTTGCGACGGATGAAGTGCTAGCCGGCGACGCTGTCTGGATTGGCGTGGGGATCGGCGACCATGGGCCCTCGGCGGTCAGGTCTACAGAGACGGGATCGCCGGACAAAGCCTCACGGGCGGCGGCATTGTTGACGCCAGCCAAATGCGCCAGTTCCCTGCCCCTCTGAATGGAAGTCTGGCCGCGCAACGTGAGCTGATAACCGGAGAGCACAAGGCGCGTGGAAACCGTGAGTGGGACCTCTGCGCCGGCGGGAATGGCAACAGTAGCCGACAATGCCTCAGATGCGCCGGAGGGTTGGCTTGCTGAAACAGGAGCAGGCGCCAGAAGCAACTTTGGAATACGAATGGGGTCGCCGAGGCCACCACCGCTGAATTGTAGGCCCTGAATGGTAATACTGCCCGTGAGCGCCCCTTGCATGACCGGATGGGCTTTCGCTAAGCCCGCGCGGCTGGGGCGTACGGGTTTCGACGGGGCAGTGTCTTCGGGTGCGTAAGTGATTTTGCCGCTTGCAAATCCGGCGGTTTCGAGGCCGGGCGCCAGATCACTGCGCACGGTGCGCAGTGCGTCCAGGCCTGCGGCAACGGAAATGCGGTCAAGTTCGACTGAGAAGTGGGGCAGAGCGTCGTTGCCGGGGAGATTACCGGTAAGCCGGATACGGCCGTCGCCCAGCGGTGAGTCGCAGAGCAGATTGTCGATGGCGCGGGTGGTGAAGTGGGATACGAAGGTGCAGCTTGCATCGAAATCCATGGACGCCACAGGCGTAAACTCGGCGCGATGGACGCCTGAAGCGCGCAGCCGTGTTTTGATCTGGGCAGCTTCGGCAGTGCCGTCGAGTTGGAGTTCGCCGGTGAGATCGCCGCGCCAGCCTGCGTCAGAGCCGAGGAGCAGGCGAGTAAGTTGGCCGAGTTGAGCCTGGCGCCACTCAAGGTCAAGGTGTACCGGCATCTGGCGCAGTCCCGACGCCTGGCGCAGATTTGCGTCAAGCCGCAAGATGCCTGTGTCAGCCTGTTGAATCGGCATGTCCGTGCGAACGGGCTGACCGCGCAGCCGAACTCGCCACTCGCCGGGACTCTGTTGATAGAGAGACATCTCGGCGTTGAGCAGTGAAAACGGCAGTTTTTCCGTGCCATTCTTGATGTTGATGCGCGAATTGGCGGCTTCGAGATAAGGCAGCCTGATGGGCTTGCCGGGGTCGGCACTGCCCGCAGCGGGTTGTGCTTCGGCGGTCGCGGTCCGCAGCAGCGAGTCGAGGTTCCAGCGGCCAGCCCCGGTGCGCACCAGGTTCAGGCTGGCTTCGTCCGCGCTTATTGTGTCTATCTCCAGCCGCCCACGCCACAGAGAGAGCAAACGAATGGATGCGGTAACCGTATTGGCGTGGAAGACCGGTTCAGCGCCGTATTCGGGGTCTTCTTCGACGGTGAGGTCGGAGAGGACAAAGCCGGGCCGGGGCAGCAAACGCACTTCAACAGAGGACAAGCGAACGGGACGGCCCAGCGACGCCGAGATCAGTTGAGTAATGCGGCTCTTATAGCGGCTCACGCTTAGGAACGGCGGCACAATAAGGATGGCCAGTATCGCCACCAGCGCCGTCAGGGCGAGCCAAAGCCGCTTGCGATTCTGTTTTCGGGGTTCGGTCTCTTCCGTCATGGTCTCTTCAGTTGGCAGGGTTCAACGCACCGGATGGAAGGTCCGGCTCCAGCGGGTTTCGGTAAAGAAGTGCAGCGCGACGTGGCCAAGCCATCCGATGGTATTGCCGATTCCCGGCTTTTCATATTGGTCTTCGGGCGTTACAAAAGACCAATAGTTGAAAAGCGGACGGCCCACGATGTTCTCTCGGGGCACAAATCCCCAGTAGCGCGAATCGAGGCTGTTGTGGCGGTGGTCGCCCATCATGAAGTAGTGGCCGGGCGGGACCACAAGATCGCCGTTCTCGATATGATTGGAAAAATCGACGGACCAGGCTTCGGTGGCGCCCCGGTCAATGGACGGCGGCACAGAGGGAAATTCGTCGAGAAATTCCTGATGGTTTTCCGGCGTTGTCAACTGAGCGTGAGGCTGGCTCTGAGCCACACCGTTGACGATGACGATGCCGTCGCGCAGATGGATGTGATCGCCGGGCATGCCGATCAACCGCTTCACCAGTGTCAGGTATTGAGGATTTCCGTCCGCATCCGGGTCCGCCACAGGTTTGATGAAGACCACAATATCGTTGCGCCGGGGTTCACGGTAGTGAACCAGCGGCATCCATTTCGTGGGCGGGGCGAGGGTGATGCGGTCTACCAGCAGATGATCACCAACTAGCAGCGTTTTTTCCATCGAGCCAGAGGGGATGACGTAGTTCTGGGCGAGAAAGGTGAGGATGAACAGGCCCACCACCAGAATGGAGCAGATGCTGGCCAGAGCCTCAAAAGGCGTCTCTTCCACTCTCTGTTCAACGGACTGGGGCTCAGAAGGCGTCTTGGGAGCCGGCGATTTTTTCTTTGTCATCCTGTCGCTCTTTTACGGAGTCAGGGGTCAGGGATCAGGGGTCGTGTTTTCTGATACCTGATACCTGATTCCTGTTCCCTCTTTTTAATGCACTACGTGGAAGATGCGCTTCCAGCGGGCAAAACCGGCAAGCCGGGACGAGATTTCTCTGTCGTGTCCGAGTCTATCATCCGCGGCCTGCAGCGTGGTTTGCTCAACATCGGTGGTCGAGGGCCGCGTAAGGGAGAAGTAAATGACCAGTGGGCGAGCCACAATCTGCTGCCGTGAAACAAAGCCCCAGAAACGTGAATCCTTGCTGTGGTTGCGGTTGTCACCGAGCACAAAATACTCGTCCCGGGGAACCACCAGCTGGCCGTCGCGGATGAGGCTCTGCATCTGCTTCCACCAGAGCGGGTCCACCTCGGGATCAGTATAAATTCGGGCAGGAAAGTCATCGCCGAATGTATTGCCGGGAGTGGGCTCAAAAGCTGCGTAGGGCTCCCGGAGAACAGCGCCGTTCACGGAGACGCGGCCATCACTGATGCGCAGCCGGTCACCGGGCAAACCCACTACCCGCTTGACGAGATAGGTGTGCTGGGGGTGGTGAAAGACAATGATGTCGCCGCGCGCAACCTCGCGATAGGGCATGAGCATCTGGCCGAGTTTGCCTGCCGGAGCATAAATCTGCTTGTTGACGAGCAGAAAATCACCCACCAGCAGCGTGTGTTCCATGCTTTCGGAGGGAATGAGATAGGGCTGAAGCACAAAGGTGAGCAGAAATAGCGCCACCACGATGGTCCGGAGCAACGACGCGAGAGCCTCGGGCACAGTGGGCAGACAGTGCCGCAGCCGCGAAAACCACGGCGGAGTTGTGCCAGGCGCTGTGGCGGAGGTACTCATCACGCTGTCAGTTCCTCATTTTTGGATTTGGGCTTGGTCTCTGCCTGTGCGGCAGCCCTTTCCCCGGCTGTCTGCAATTGCTCCAGTGCGCGCCGGGCGGCATCCTGCTCGGCGTGTTTCTTGGTGCTGCCCTTGCCGCGCGCAAGAGGTTTTCCTGCCTCCGAATCCGCGGCTTTGAGCCGGACTTCGACCAGAAATTTCTTACGGTGGTCGGGGCCGCTTTCACTCTTGACTCGATAGACGGGGGTACCCGCACCCGAGGCCTGCAAGTGCTCCTGCAAGGCCGATTTGTAGTTGCCCAGGGCAGCGCCGGAGCGCAACTGCTCGGCCAACTGCTCGGCGGCCTCACCCATCACCCAGCGGCGGACGAAGACTGTAACCGGCTCAAGTCCACCATCCAGAAAGAGCGCGCCCAGAACAGCTTCCATGGTGTTGGAGAGTACGGTACTCTTGCGCCTGAGACCACCCTTGTCTTCGCCTCGGCTGAGGCGAAGATAGCTGCCCAGGTCGATGGCAGCGGCTACCTCGGCCAGATGCTGACGGCTGACCAACTGAGAGCGAACTCGAGTCAACTCACCCTCCTGCCACTCCGGGTGAAGCAGAAACAAGGCCTCGGCCACCACCAGCCCAAGTACGGCGTCACCGAGGAACTCAAGGCGTTCATTGTCGCCAGTTGCCGCGGTTTCTACCTTGCCATTGGCGTCGATTTTTTCAGCGAGGGCCTGCTCATTGGCCGCCCGCTCGTTGGCTAGAGAGCGATGCGTAAGCGCACGCACCAGCAACCCGGCGCGCGTGAAGCAATGACCCAATGCGGCTTCCAGTTCAGCAAGAACGGCTTCCACATGCGCCTCGATCCGATGCGTTGATTAGCTGTTCCAGGGCCACCAGTCGAACCGGAGCTTACGGCCCAGAAAAAGCTCCTCATCTCATTGTTGGACTATCCAGGTTCCTCCGGCGGTGGTCTGCGCGGGATTACCTGGGACTTTCACTCCCATTTGGCCATGAAGCTTCAGGCTTTTCAGGTTGCGGTTTCACCGGCGCGGGCCCTGTCGCTGGAGGGGGTGCGTCTTCGCCGGCATCCTCGTCGCAACTGTGCCCTTTGACGGCATAGGCCGTTTTAACTCCGCGCTCGGCAGCCAACCGGGTATCTTGCTGTCCGTCGCGCGTCTTCAAAGCTTCCTGATACTCGGTTAGAGCGTCGTCGCGCTTGCAGTCGAGGTCCATCATGCGGCCCAGGTAAATGTGCGACCAGGAGATCAGGCGCGGATTCTTGCTGGCGGCCAGGGTTTTCTGGAATTCATCAACAGCCTGATCGGGATGGCCGGTGAGGATGGCGACCCTGGCGAGGATGAAATCGGCACGGGCTCCGTTGGCAATGGCATCGAGAGAATTGGAAGCATCGGGAGAAGCGGAACGCGCGGCAAGGGCCTGACGGGCCATGGAACTGGCCGTGGCCACATCGCCGGAGGCAAGCCGCGCCTCGGCCAGATCAAGGCCGGTCAATTTATGCGGCTGGCTGCGCCCGAGCACTTCGTTGTCGCCTTCCTTGTCGAAGTCAAGATCGCGAGCTCGATGCACCTGCTGGTCAACGTCCATGCTGTAAACCATCTCGCCGATGGTGTCTTTCAAGCTGGCGGGATCCTTCTCAAACTGCATCATCTGCTCATAAAAGTACTGCGTGAGCACAAAGCCCTGCGTCATGTCGTGGTGGACAGTAGCCCACTTGATGGCATCCACCTTCTGCTGGTAGATCTGACGCTCATGTTCATAGCGTGGCATAGCCGACCGGTCAGCGTCGGCCGGAATGGTGTAGACCGGAACACCGGTGTCCATGGTGCGCGCTTCGATGGCCTTGATGAGACACTCGATAGTCAGTGGAACAGTGTCAGAGCGGAAGCGAAACTCAAGTGGAGCGTCGCGGATCTCTTTGAGGATGGGCTGCGTGCGATCGATCGCATTGGCCCTGACATAGAGCAGCGGCTCAATCACGTAATGGAGGTAAGTGTGGCGCACATCGCTCATGGGGATGGTTCCGTTATGCGGCGAAACCACCACCACATAGTCGGTGCCGTAAATGCGGGCGTTGACCATGCGCGGCGAAAACAAAGGCTCAACGACGACAATGAAACGCCGCCCGTTATAGGTTTCGGCCGGCATTTTAAGGTAGAGGTTGGTGGAGACAATCATTTTGGAGAGCGGATCATGAAGGCGGTCGGCTTCGCCATCGTAGGTTCGATGCACCGCCAGCCAGATGCCGTGCAGGTCAACAGCCGCGACAAAGTCGCGCAGCAGCGGGACAATCTCGATAATCTGGGTCGAATCGGGCGGCATCTCGGTGAGATCGGCCGCTGTTTCGATTTCCGGCGGCGGGG
Organism: Occallatibacter sp.; assembly: GCA_049284975.1. Taxonomy (GTDB): domain Bacteria; phylum Acidobacteriota; class Terriglobia; order Terriglobales; family Acidobacteriaceae; genus Telmatobacter. The sequence goes on along the minus strand of JBAPYY010000709.1, from coordinate 361 downwards.
TGAGATAGAGAGCCAGCGAGATGTATTGCGCAATGTCGAGTTCACCGCCCGTCATGCGGTGCTGGGCAATGTAGAGGCAGATCTTGTCGCGTTTGTTACGGGCGTCCTCGCTTTTGGCAAGCGCGAGGTCGATCTCGTCGCGGACCCGTTTGCGCACCGGGGCGCTGTCTTCCAAGCCTTCATCGTAGCCGCAGGCATTCAGCGCCGCTGCCATGATAAAGACCGGTTCTGCACTGATAAGGGAAATGGTAGGGCCGGCGGGATCGATCAGTGAAGGCGTCTTTTCCCGCGCAAAATCCGGCGAAGAAGACGAAGTCCGCTCCTTCCCGGCCTGCGCGGCTGGGTTGGCGCTGGAGGATTG
>JBAPYY010000708.1:0-3057 GCA_049284975.1 Occallatibacter sp. | reverse complement strand
ATATACTTTGCATCCATCACATCAACGTTCAGAAATGATTTGCGCGAGCGATAGCCTATACGCGGATTCTCCCCGGCGAACATTTACTTAACTTTCACGCGCATCTCACTGCCCTCGTAATGAATCTCCTTATCCGCAGACTGAGCTATCCTTGCGCCAACGCCGTGCGTGCGGTCCACCAGAATTACGCGAAAGTCCCGAGCTGCGGGCATGCCCGGATACGTTCCCTGTCGCGCTCCAATCGTAAGCGTGCCCGTTGCATCGTCCCAGCGAATCGGCGTAATGGCGTGCGTGCCCTTTTCGTAGGCGTAGCTATCGCCCTCGTCTTCGTAGAGCGAGAAACTGCCGTCCGCACCGCGATAGATGCGCAGCTCAATCGGCGCATCGGGCTTCTCGCCGGCATACTCAATCTCCGGTCCCATGGGGATAATCGCGCCCGCGCGAATGTAGAGCGGTATGCGGTCCAGTGGTGCCGGTGCAAGGATGCGCTTCCCGCCATCAAGCTTCTCGCCGGTCCAGAAGTCGTACCACCCAGCGGCCGGCGGCAAATAAAGAAAGCGGCTCGTTGCGCCTTCGGTTGTCACCGGATTCACCAGTATCGACGGCCCAAACATGAACTGATCGCCGATATCGCGCACCTTCTCATCCGTTCGCCAATCCATCAGGAGCGGGCGCTGCATCGTGTAGTCCTCGCTGGTCACGCGCCAGGCCAGAGAGTAGATATACGGCAACAGCCGATACCGCAGCTTGTCATACGCAATGAGCGTCGGTGTCTGCGCGCCGTAACTGAACAACTCGTTCGTATCGTTTGAACGATGCCCGTGCGTCCGGAAGATCGGGCAGAATGCGCCAAACTCATACCACCGCGTGTATAACTCCTGGTACGCTGGATCGCGCGTGGCGCGCTCCAGCGGCCAGCCGTAACCCGCAATGTCCGTAGTCCAATAGGGTATCCCCGATACCGCGAAATTCAACCCCGCGGGAATCTGTCGCGCAAACGTCATGAACGTCCCATAAACATCGCCCGACCACGTCACCGCCGCGTTGCGCTGCTGGCCCAGAAAAGCCGACCGCGTCAAGATGAAGACGCGCTTCTGATCTGTCGTCGCGCGCCAATGCTCGTAGACGCCCTGCGTATGCAGCAGCGGAAAAACGTTGGTATAGCGCGCGCCGCTGCCGATTGAAAGCTGGCGGTCGAAGAGTGCCACATCACTTGCGCCATTATTGGTCTCGGGCTCTGAGCTATCCAGCCAGAAGCCGTCCCATCCCTGCGCGAATAACCTGCCAACCAGGAGATCCCAGTACGCATCTCGCGCTTTGGGATTGGTGGCGTCGTAGTCCGGTGTGCCGGGAATGGTGTAACCCTCGTCCTTCAATTGTTGGAAATTCTTTGACTTCGGATCCATCACCGCCCACACGGAAATCATCGCGTGTACATGCTCGTCATGAAGTTGCTTCAGCGCGCCCGGAATATCGGGGTACGGCTTCAAATACTCGTCGCTGTACTCCGGATCGCCCTGGATCTTCCACCAGAACCAGTCCTGCACAATGAAATCCAGCGGCACATGTTGCGCGCGGTATTCACCGGCAATGTCCAGCAGTTGCTGCGCCGACTTGTACCGGTCTTTCGACTGCACAAAGCCATAGGCCCACTCGCCGAAAAGCGGCGCGTGACCCGTCATCTCGCGATACTGGTGAACAATCTGATCGATCTCCGGTCCATAGAAAAAGTAATAGTCAACAGCGTCCGCGGCTACTGTCGATAGCTTCATTTCCGTAGCAAATCGATTATCGAAGTAAGATAGCCCTGCAGTGTTCCACAATATTCCGTAGCCATTCGACGAGATCAGCATCGGCAAAGCAACGTCGGTATTCGCCTGCCCTAACTCCACCACTGTTCCGCGATAGTTGAACACTCCGTTCTGATGCTGACCCAGTCCGTAGAAACCTTCGCGCGCCACGGGAATAAAGACGTCGTTCACGTGAAAGACCTTCTCGCCGTTGATCGTGTCGGCCACATAGCTTCGCGGCCTGAATCCCCGCTCCGACAGCAGCGTCTTGCCCGCGGCGTCCTTGAAAACTAGATTCCCTTCTGCCAGCCCGATGGTCACCTTCAGCACCGAAGTGCTCAGCGTCGCTTCCTTCTCGTCCTGCGAAAACTCGAACTGTCCCGGCTGACACGGGCTCACAATCCAAGGCTGCTGAGGGGATGCCGCCGCCGGATCGCCCGGTCCGGCAACAATATGAATCTCAGTCGGACTGCACACAGTCAAATGCAGCGTCTCCGCGCCGTTACGCACTGCCACGCCCGTCGCCTGCCGCTCCACCTGAATCGCTGTCGATGCCGCAAAGACGCAAGGCGTTCCAAGGGCCGCCAGCAACGCCAGAGCAATCAATGTTCGTGAATCAAACGTCTCTCTCAAACGCATAGGAATTAATACCTCGGCCGCTTGATTGACCCCATCGCAAAGATGAAACCTGCAAACCTTCTCTATTTACGTAATCTGTTTGAGCGCTGCGTAAACCGCCCAATAAAGTCTATATTGCTGATGTTTGCCAAAGCATAAAATCAAGCGGCAGCGCGGTCATTTAGGCAAGTCCAGCGAACCGGTGATAGTGAAACCGGTTTCGGATTTGGCGCTGGTGTCCTGCGGTTGGGCGCCTCCAATGTTCAGAATATATTTGCCGGGCAGGATTGCGCGATCTCCTTTGTTGTCTACACTCGACAGCGATCGAGGATCGATGGTGATGGCGACTGCGCGCGTGGCTCCCGCGGCGAGGTGTACCCGTTGAAAGCCGGCCAGAGAGTGGGTGGGGCCATCGGGTTGCGGCGTCTTCAGGTAGGCTTCGACCACCTCATCGCCCGGGACACTGCTGGTGTTGGTGACAGTGACGGTTGCAGTTAAGGGATCGCCTGCCTTCAGGGGTTCCGCAGAGAGTTTGATTGGTCCGTATTTGAAGGCGGAATAGCTAAGACCATAGCCGAAGCCCCAGAGCGGCTTACCTGTGAAGTAGCGGTAAGTGCGGCCCTTGAGCGTGTAGTCGGTGAAAGCCGGC
>JBAPYY010000707.1:0-11914 GCA_049284975.1 Occallatibacter sp. | reverse complement strand
CCTCAGGGGCTGAAGCCCATCATTGTTTTGTTGCGTTTGCGGCACGACTGAAGTCGTGCCCTTTCAAAGCAGTGAGTTTTTCCGCAAGCTGTAAAATCGTGCCGTGATACAAAGCCGACCCAACTGTGGCTTTTTCCGCAAGCTGTAAAGCCGTGCGCTGACACAAAATTGGTCGAGCTTGGATCCGGCAACCACAGCCTAAACCGGCTCAACCTTATGCAGCTTACCGCCTTTGAGCGTGAAGCGGTCGCCGCGCCAGACAATTGTGTTACCAGCAAAGCCGGCGACCCAGACTCCCATGGCGATTAGGTCGCGAAACGGCAAGAGCCACAGATTTGGCAATACCTGGTGGTCGGCGAGCACTTCGGCGCCGACCGTCATGGCGAGTGCAAGGCGAAGAAAGAAGCTTAACCCGAGCAGCCACAGGCTCAATGGGCTGAGACCGCTGGCGAGCAGGTTGAGCAGAGCCCAGCTCAACCCGTGGGTGAAGATGAGGCCTGCGTAGCCCCAGGGACGCGCGTCGCGGACAGTGCGCGCCCAGCGCAACTGGTGATCGATGTAGCCGCGCCAGGTGTAAGGCGGGACACTGGTTTCAACAACTTCGGGCGAGAGCGCAACGCGGTAGCCTGCTGCGGCCACGCGCGCTCCGAGCTCGTAGTCGTCGGCCAGATGATCGACCAGGGCTTGGAAGCCGCCGATTTTTTCGAGTGCTTCGCGGCGGACGGCGAGCGTGGAACCGAGGCCGTAGTGCAGGCCGCCCTCAATCCACTTGGAAAGGAGTACGCCGGCTTGGAAATCAGTGGCGATGCCGAGGGACTCGAGGAGGGACGGAAGGGTTCCGTGGGAGCGGCCACGATAGAGAGCGGTGACGAGGCCGACTTGCGGAGAGGTGTCACCCCCGGGTTGCGGACCGATGGAGAAGCGAAGCTCCGGGGCTAAAGCCCGCCTTGATTCTGTCGGCATTATGCGGGGGTTGAAACCCCCGCCTCCCTCCGAGTTGCCGTCTTCATCCGGAATGCCGCCTCCCTCCGTTTTAGAGACTTCATCTGAATTGAGATTCTTTGTTGTCTGATGTGCTCCCGAGGGGGTTCCTGTCGGCGCGAAAGAGGCCATGACGCGTTCGAGGTAGTGCGGGCTGACGGTGATGTCGGAGTCGTTAATGAGCAGAAAATCGTGGCGGGCGTGCGCTGCCAACTGAACGAGCGTACTGACTTTGCCGTTGGTTCCCAGGCGTTGTGGGCACTCGATGAGGTGGATAGAGCGATCAGAAAATTCGGCTTGCAATTGAGCGACGGCGGTTACGGCTGGGTCGGAAAGGGTGGAGACGCCGAAAAGCAATTCATAATCGCCGGCGTAGGACTGGCGGCGTTGGCTGCGGAAGGCGTCGATCATGCCGGGGTCAAGTCCCTTGAGAGATTTGAGGATGCTGACGCCAGGCGCAAAGACGGGCAGCGGGGCGCGCCGTTCAGCAAGAAAAAGCCGCGCAGCAATCAGGGCAGCGAGGAAATAACCCATTGCGGCCACAGCAAGTATCGTGGTGAAAATCTCGATGGATTGCGCTAAAGCGTGCGGCATCATTGGGGTTAGGATAACGCAGGGGTCAGGGGTCAGGGAATCGAAAGCAGCGCGTTTAAGTCTGTGCTTTCCCACCCATTTCGCAAAGGACGCGAAATGGATGGGGCACGGAGCATTTGTGCTATCCCCCTTTGTAGCAAAAACAAGAACGCGCCTAGGGTTGGAAGCCAGGCGTCTTTTCTTTCCCACCCATTTCGCAAAGAACGCGAAATGGATGGGGCACCCGGCAGGGATCAGGGGTCAGGGATTAGTTGCGATTCCAGGTTTGTGCTTTCCCACCCATTTCGCAAAGAGCGCGAAATGGATGGGGCACCCGAGAGATTATCTCTCCGAGAAAAAGTCTGACATACCGCAAATGGCGTAACAATTCGTCTGATCCCTGACACCTGAGCCGTGATCCCCGCTTTATTCGTACCGCAGCGCCTCGATGGGGTCCATGTTGGCGGCTTTCCAGGCGGGGTAGATGCCGAAGACCAGACCGATGGCGCAGGAGACGACAAAGGCAATCACAACCCACATTATCGAGAGAGCTGCATGAAGAAATGAGACGGCAAAATGCAAGATCAGAGTGAACAAGGCTCCGAGGGAGATTCCGAGCAGGCCGCCGACGACGCAGAGCGTGACAGCCTCAAGCGTGAACTGAAACAGGATGTTCTTTCTGGTGGCGCCGATGGCCTTGCGAATACCAATCTCGCGCGTGCGCTCGGTGACCGAGACGAGCATGATGTTCATTACGCCTACGCCGCCGACCATCAGGCTGACCGAAGAGACGGCGACCATGAAGAGAAATAGTCCGCCGGTAAGCGTGTTCCAGAGCCGGGTGAGCGAGTCTGGGCCGAATATGGCGAAGTTATCGTCCTGCTCGAGGCGGACATTACGCCGGCGGCGAAGTAGTTCGCGAATCTCGTCCGAAACAAGCGCCTTGTTGGCCTGATCGTCGTATTTCACGGTGATCCAGAAATCCTTGACCTCGGGATGGAGCTTGCGGAAAGTTTCCAACGGGAAGTAGGCGGCGTTGTCCTGTGTATTTCGCCCGCTGCCGAAGGGCTGCGGCTGCAGGTCGAGAACGCCGATGACGGTGAAGATACTGCCTTCGCAATCAACCTCTTGTCCGATGGGCGATTCACCGGGAAAGAGATCTTCTGCAGCGTCATGGCCAAGGACGACGACCTTGGCACTGCGCTCCTCTTCAGATTCGGACCACAACCGTCCCTCGAGAAAGGTCAAATCCTGTGTATCCTTCATGTCCGATGTGTCGCCCTGGAGGATAGTGTTCTGGATTTTTTTCGTGCCATGCTTGAGGGAGACATTCCCGATGCCCAACTGAAAGTTCTGCAAAAACAGACCGGGATCGACGGCGACGACGTGAGGAAGTTGGCGCATCGCCTGTCCATCCTCGTAGGTCAACTGCTTGCGGTTGAGCTCTTCGGTGGTGGGGCGCTTTCCGAAGGGCACAAAACGGAATACCCAAATATCGTTGGTGCCCAGCGAGCGGACAAACTGATCGATATTGGTGTTGAGCCCATTTACGGCAGAGGAGATGAGGATAACGGTGGAGATGCCGATGGTGATGCCGAGAATGGTGAGGCCGGAGCGCAGTTTATTTTTGCGCAGTGTGTCCAGGGCCATTCGTACGGATTCTTTGGAGTCACGAATGCGCATGGCTAAAGCTCCGCTCTGAGGGCAACGATGGGATCAAGCTGCGCGGCCTTGTGCGCCGGGTAGACTCCGAAAAACACGCCGACGGCAGTGGCTACAAACAAACCGACCAGGACGGACCAGAGTTGCACCTCGGATGGGAATGAGACGGCCAGGGTAATCGCCTTGGCCACACTGATTCCGGCGATGACGCCAATGACGCCACCGAGCAGGGCCATGGTTGCAGACTCGATAAGAAATTGAAGCAGGATGTCGTTGCGGCGGGCGCCCAGCGCCTTGCGGACGCCGATTTCGCGCGTGCGTTCGGTGACCGAGACCAGCATGATATTCATGATGACGATGCCTCCTACCACAAGCGAGACACCGGCGATAGCTGCCACCACGGCGCCAAAGTCATTGAGGATATTGCCCAACAGATTCTGGAAAGTGGCGCTGGTATCGATAGAAAAGGCGTCAGGGCTACCCGGCGGCAGGTGGCGGCGCGTGCGCATCAGGACGCGCAACTCATCGGAAGTCGTGTTCATCAGTTCGCCTCCTCCCCCGGCATCGACATAGACGGTCATGCTCGCGTTGGACCCGTATTTATGCAGAAAGGAGGTGAGCGGGATCGCGACCCAGTTGTCCATGCTTTGGCCCAATATCTTGCCTTGACATTCACCAGTTCCGATCACCGTATAAGGTGCGCCGTCGACGCGAAGTTCTTTGCCCAGCGGGTCGCCCGTCCCCAGGACATTGCTTACGATGTCGCAACCGACGATGGCGACGCGGGCACTATGTTCGTCCTCAATTTCAGTGAAGGAACGCCCGGATTCGATATTGAGATTGTTAAGAGCGGGCATGGTCCAGGTCCAACCGCGAACATTCGTGTCCGTAGTGGAGCTGGTTCCGTAGACAATTTTGCCGGTGTTGTTGCGCGAGGCGCCGACTGAGACACAGGACTTGCAGCCAACAAGAATGGCCTTGTAGTCGTCGAAGGAGATGTCCTTGCGCTTTTGGAATTCGAGATACTCATCGACCGTGAGAAAGGTTTGCGGCATCTTGCTGACGGTGACCACGCTCGCGCCGTAGGTGTTGATTTTGTCAGTCACAAACCGCTTGGCGCCGTTGGTGAGCGTGACAACCGTAATGACGGACGCAACTCCGATGACCACGCCGAGCAGCGTGAGGATGGTGCGCATCTTGTTAGCCCACAAGGACTGGAGCGCGAGTTTGACTGCCTCACTGAAGAGCATGGTTCTGCTTTCTGTTCAAAAGCCGGTCCGGGTTCCGTGTGAGCGAAGCCGATTCCGTTTTGCGAGGAGCAATGCCATGCTCCTGCCCGGTCGTATCCAGTGTACGCAATTTCAGTCATTCCTATGGACGCAAAGGAAGCTAGCGGGCCGTTTCAGGATGACGGAAAGCAGCTACGGCGGGATGGTCTCTCCCATTTTCTGATACGCAATGGGCTGCATGGAGGTTCCTGAGGGGAAGGGAAGGCCGAATGAGGGGACTGGATATTGCATTTACATTGCCTCGGGGTCCAGGCAGTGTTTGGTGAACTGACCGAGCATCCAGCAAACGAGCAAACATTTCCCGCAGGGGCTAAAGCCCATCGATTTTGCAAGCCTTTGCGGCACGACTAAAGTCGTGCCCTGACACAAAGCCCGTTGATTTGGAACTCGTTTTGGATTCACCAAACACTGCTTAAAGCCCCGAACTATCGAGCGGTTAATGTACAGGATGAGCCCCGCGCCCTTCAACTGATGCACGAACTCCTCAGATTCTGAGGCCCGTCCCTGAGACTTGAGCCCGTACTCTTCAGCAGAGACCCGTTTGCTACCGAAAACTACAAATTAACGGAACTATTTGGCAGCCGTCTGACGTAGCATGAACTGGCACGGGGCTTTGCGCCTGTTTTTGAACCGAATCCACAAGCACCGATATGAACCGGAGGTCCGATGAATCGCGTCTTCTCCCGCATTGCGCCTGTTCTGCTAGCGCTGTTTGCATTGTTGCCCATTTCTTCTTCCGCCCAAGCCGCATCCGCAAGCGCTGCCGCGCAGACGCCGCTGCTGCTGCGCAACCCCTCCCTGAGCCAGGACCGGATCGCATTCCTCTACGCCGACGACATTTGGACGGTGAGCCGCAACGGCGGCGAGGCGGAACGGCTTACCTCTGACGGCAAGGTGGTCGCGGGGCCGTACTACTCGCCTGACGGAGCGTGGATCGCTTACTCAGCTCACCTGAACGGCAATACCGATGCTTACGTCATCCCGGCCACTGGCGGCGTTCCCCGTCGCATCACTTGGCATCCGGCCGGCAGCGGTGTTGTGGGGTGGTCGCCGGATGGCAAAGATGTGCTGATCGTCAGCATGGCGACAAGCTACCGGCGTTTTCTGCGGCTGTACCAAGTCCATGCAGACGGGTCGGGCGTTCCGGAGCCTTTGCCACTGCCTTCCGGCTTCGCGGGGTCGTTCTCGCCCGACGGCCAATCGATCGCCTATGAGCCCATTACCAAGTGGCAGCCAGCGTGGAAGCGCTATGTGGGCGGACAGACCACCCCGATTTGGATTGTCAATCTGAAGACGCTGGACCTGGTAAAAGTGCCGCGCGAGAACTCGAACGACTCGAACCCGGTGTGGGTTGGCGACCAGATCTATTTTCTTTCGGACCGCGACAGCACAGGGAAAAACATCGGCCCGGTCACACTCTATCGCTATGACACGAAGAGCCAGCAGGTTTCCCAGGTTGTCTCGAACAGCAGCTACGATTTGAAGTCCTTCCAGGCGGGCCCTGGAGGGCTGGTTTATGAGCAGTTCGGTTCCATTCATCTGCTGGACCCGGCCAGCAACTCCGACAAAATTGTCTCGATCCAGGCTCACGGTGAACTGGCCACATTGGCGCCACGCCGGGTGAAACTGGAGCCGGAGGAGATTCAGAGCGCCAATCTCTCGCCCACGGGCGCACGCGCTGTCTTTGAGGCGCATGGAGAGATATTTACCGTGCCGGCGGAGAAGGGTGATACGCGCAACCTGACCCAGACTCCCGGTGTGGCCGAACGCAACCCGTCGTGGAGCCCTGACGGTAAGACCATCGCTTACTTCAGCGACGCGTCCGGCGAATACCAGCTTTATTTGCACGACCAGACCGGCTTCAAGGCGCCTACAGTGATTGACCTTGGCCCGGAGCCCAGCTTCTTCTATAGCCCCACATGGTCGCCGGATTCGAAGCATATCGCCTACACCGACAAGCACTTGCGCCTGTGGCAAGTGGATGTGCCAACAGGCAAGCCGGTGCTGATAGATACGGGTATCTACGGCAGCTTTGGCCCGAACTTCAGCGCCGTGTGGTCGCCGGACTCGAAGTGGATTGCGTATCAACGCGACCTGAACAACCAGTTGAACGCGATTTTTCTTTATTCAATGGAGACCCACAAATCGACCCAGGTGACCGATGGGATGAGCGATGCTTTCAACCCGTCGTTTGACCCAAAAGGCAAATACCTTTACTTTTTGGCGTCCACTGACGACGGACCTTCAAGGGCGGGTATCGATCTCTCTTCGCTGGACCGCGCGCAAACCACTGCGGCCTATGTAGTGGTGCTGGCGAAGGATGGCGCCTCGCCGGTTCCTCCGGAGAGCGACGACGAGAAGACCAAAGACGAGGCAAAGAAGGACGACAAGAAGGACGCCGCGGACGCTGATAAGAAAGATGAAAGCAAAAAGGACGCAGACAAAAAGGACGAGGATAAGGACAAGAAGGAAGCTGAAAAGCCGGTCGAAGTGAAGGTGGACCTGGAGAAGATTGGCGACCGCATTCTTTCGTTGCCGATTCCGGCGCGCAACTATAGCGCAATCGCAGCGGGCAAGACCGGCGTGGTGTACCTAACAGAGACATCGCCGTTTGGCCGCACTTCGAGCCAGGATCGCGGCCCTGGCATTCGCGCTGTCTGGCGGTTCACGCTGGAAAAGCGCAAGCCTGAGACGGTGCTCAGCGACGTGGATGCGTTTATCGTTTCGGCCGACGGGTCGAAGGTGCTCTACGGGCGTAAGGGATCATGGACCATCGCCAAGGCGGATGATCTGAAGCCGGGCGAAGCCGCTCCCGGCAAAGCTCTGAACCTGGGCGGGCTTGAGACGGTGGTTGACCCCGGCGCGGAATGGCGCCAGATGTATCACGAAACCTGGCGCATTGAGCGCGACTTTCTCTATGATCCGCACACTCACGGGTTGAGCGTTCCCAAGATCGAGGCCAAGTATAAGCCATACCTTGATGGACTCGCGTCGCGATCTGAGTTCACCTACCTGTCAACCGAAATGCTGGGCGAGATTACCATCGGCCACATGTTCATGGGTGGGCCGCGCCAGCCGGACAAGGAACCCAAGACCGGCCTGTTGGGCGCTGATTACAAGATGGAGAATGGCCGTTACCGTATAGCCAAGATTCTCGGCGGGGAGAACTGGACTCCCGGCCTGGCTTCGCCGTTGACGCTGCCTGGCGTCTCGGTGAAAGAGGGCGAATACCTGTTGGCCGTAAATGGCCGCGAACTGAAGGCAGGCGATAACCTCTACCAGTTTTTCGATGGGACGGCCGGTCAGCAGACCGTGCTCCATGTGGGCGCGAATGCTGACGGCAAGGACGCACGCGACGTTACAGTAGTTCCCATCGGTGACGAGGATAGCCTGCGCAACCTGGACTGGATTGAGGGCAACCGGCGCAAGGTGGGTGAGCTGAGCGGTGGGAAGTTGGCTTATGTGTATATGCCTAACACCGCGGGCGCGGGCTACACCAACTTCAATCGCTATTTCTATGCGCAACTGGACAAGCAGGGACTGGTGCTGGACGAGCGCTGGAATCAAGGTGGATTCATCGCGGATTATGTGGTGGATGTGCTGAAACGCTTCCCGCTTTCTGGGGCGATTGAGCGCGACGGCAAGGCGATTCACGATCCGGTGGGCGCGATCTTTGGACCCAAGGTGATGCTGATCAACCAGAACGCTGGGTCCGGAGGCGACGCCATGCCCTGGTACTTCAGGAAGGCTGGAATTGGAAAGCTGGTGGGCACGCGGACGTGGGGCGGACTGGTGGGTATCGGCGGCTTCCCGGTTCTGCTCGACGGCGGCTTTGTGATGGCGCCACGGTATGCGATTTATGGCATCAATGGCGAGTGGGAAGTGGAAAACCACGGCATTGCTCCCGATGTGCCGGTCGAGGAGTTGCCCAAGGACGTGGCGGCCGGACATGACCGCCAACTGGAAACCGGAGTGCAACTGGTGCTGGATGAGCTGAAGGCGCATCCTGTGCTGGAGATTCCGATTCCGGCTTACCCGAATTATCACAAGAACGATGGATTGGGGAATCAGTAGGGGGCGGGGTCTGGGTATCCCAGGTCCCCGAATGCGAGGGACCTGGGGCACCCGGAGATTTGATCAGTTTAAGGATGGAAACCGCGAATCCTCACCTGCCTGAACTGCCAAAGCCCTTTTCGGCGCGGGCCGAGTCTTCCAGGGTCTCTACTTCGTGGACGGGGCCCGTGAGGATGGGCACAGGAATCATCTGGGCGATCTTCTCGCGGGCTTTCAGCTCGACGGGGGTGTCGCCGAGGTTGATCATAAGCACCAGGATTTCGCCGCGGTAGCCGGAGTCGATGACTCCTGCCGTGGTCGCGATTCCACGCGCAGCCATGGAGGAGCGGTCACGCACCAGCAGGCCCAGCGGTTCGCCAGTGTGAGGGTGACGCGCCTCGACGGCGATGCCGGTGCGCACCTTGACGGTTGCGCGAGGAGCGAGAGCCACAGCTTTCAGAGCAAAGAGGTCATAGCCGAGGTCTTCACCGGGATGGGCGACAACGGGCGCGCGGGCGCCGGGGTCCAATAATTTCACTCGCAGCATGGATTGATGGTAGCAGCGGAGCCAGCGAGGCTACAGCGATTTCGGCTTAACTGTTTACGATCAAAATGAAGCTCCGTGGTCTCCCACCCATTGTGCAAAGAACGCACAATGGATGGGGCACCCAAAGTTTTGTTAACACTTGAACCGAAAACGCTCTAACCCCGCCAACACGCGCGTAGCGCGGCTAACGCCGCTACAAAATGGCCAGCCCCGGCAGGGAAGGTATCCCGGCCGGGGCTGTCGTTTGTCACCCCAGCGAGTAAAAATCACTCGCCGGGGACCCCGATGTGCTGGGGACTCCGAATTCGGCAAAAGGACCTGTAAGCCGAATTCTGTCGTGTGCGGTCATTCCTCTAGGCGCCGCGTTGCCGCGGACACTCATCAGCGACCTACCCGGAGGTTTCGGCAATAACTGCGAGCCGCCTGGGCGCATCGGGCAGATGCGCAGCGCTGCATGGCTCGATGCACACGCTTCCCTCCCTATTTGGTCTTGCTCCGTGTGGGGTTTACCCTGCCCCCGGCGTTACCGCCGGAGCGGTGCGCTCTTACCGCACCATTTCACCCTTACTTTGGCACTGAGGCCGCGAGCGGCTTCAGGGTCGCCCTCCCGAAGAAGGGGTAGCCAAGGCGGTATCTTTTCTGTGGCACTGGCCGTCCACGGGCTTTGAAGCCCGCGTCCCGGACGTTATCCGGCACACTGCCCTGCGGAGTTCGGACTTTCCTCCCCCGGCGAACATCGGGCTTGCGCCCGAGCCTCCGGCAGCGACCGCCCGGTCCTCCTGCCAAGGTCTAGTGTAGCGCAGTAAGATTTCCCGGGCGGTGTTTATGGTTCTGTGGGGCCTCTGAATGAATCGTCGTTGGAAAATCCGATCCTTCAAGGGCTAAAGCCCACGCTAATTTGGCAGCATTTGCGGCACGACTGAAGTCGTGCCCTGACACAAGGCTCCTTGCAGCATCCTTTGTTTCTCTAGGTGCAAATTGGAGAAAACCGTCCCTCGGGGGCTAAAGCCCTCGCTGATTTGGCGGCGTTTGCGGCACGACTGAAGTCGTGCCCTTTCAAAACATGAACTTGTTTAGAGGTCTCATAACGAAAGGGATAGGGATGGAATCAGGGGAGTTGCAGGTGGTGGAGGGGATTCGCACGTTTGCGGAGTTGAAGGAACGGGCGCGTGAAGTGGGGCCGAAGCGGGTGGGGGTGGTTCTGGCAGATGATGAGGTGGCATTGACTGCGGCTGCGGATGCCCTGCGCATCGGGATTGCCTTGCCTGTGCTGTTGGGTGATGTGCAGCAGATTCGCGCGCGGGCCGAAAAGCTGGGTTTGGCGGAGCTGGCGGCCAAGGCTGAGTTTGTTTCCGCGATGGAAGAGAACGCCGCGGAGATTGCGGTGGAGATGGCGCGGGAAGGCAGTGTAGACATTTTACTGAAGGGCCACTTGCGCACCGATCAGCTGTTCCACCCGGTGCTGGATAAGGAAAAGGGGCTGCGCACGGGACGCCTGCTGAGCGACATGGCATTTTTTGAACAGCGAGGCGAAGGTGGGCCGAGATTGACGGGAATCACGGATGGCGGGCTGAATCCCGCTCCGACGCTGGAGCAGAAAAAACAGATTGTGCTGAACGCCATTGAGATGTTGCATTGCCTGGGATTTCGCCGTCCGAAGATAGCGGTGGTGAGCGCAACGGAGATGGTGAGCGAAGCGATGGCTTCGACGGTGGATGCAAAGGCTCTGACGGAGATGTGCGCGGCGGGCGAGTTTGGAGAGGCGGAGGTCTTCGGTCCGCTGGCGCTGGACAACGCGCTGATGGAATGGGCAGCGAAGGCCAAGGGGATCAGCAATCCAGTGGCTGGACACGCGGATTGCCTGCTGGTTCCCACGGTTGAGGCAGGTAATTTGCTGGCAAAGTCGATTATTTTTCTGGCCGGCTGGGAGTTCGGCCACGCGGTGGTGGGCGCGAAGGTTCCCATTCTGATTCCGTCGCGGGTGGAAAGCGCGCAAGACAAGGTAAACGCCATGGCGCTGGGGGTGTTGTATGCAAGCCGGTGAATGGAAGGTGCTCGGGATCAATCCCGGATCGACATCGACAAAGATCGCCGTTTATGGGAACGACCGGGTTGAATTGGTGCGTAACCTGGACCACTCGGAAAGCGAGATGGAGCAGTTTCGCGGACGCCCGATTCTGGATCAACTGGAGTTTCGCCAGTCGTGCATTGAGCGGGAGTTGAGCGATGCGGAATACAAGCTGGAACAGTTTGATGCTGTTGTCGGGCGCGGCGGATTGATGCGCCCCGTGGCCAGCGGAACGTACCGGGTGAATGAGGCGATGCTGGAGGATCTGCGCTCGACGCGCTACGGGGAACACGCGTCGAATCTGGGCGCGTTTCTGGCGCAGGCCATTGGCGCGAAGGCGGGAGCGGAAGCGTTCATCGTCGATCCGGTGAGCGTGGATGAGTTCACGGAGACGGCAAGGGTTTCCGGCTCTGCGCTCGCGGACCGCCAATGCCTGTCGCACGCGCTGAACACCAAGGCAGTGGCGAAACGATATGCGCGCGAGCAGGGACGGGCGTATGCGGATTTGCGGCTGGTGGTGGCGCACCTGGGCAGCGGCATTTCGGTTTCGGCGCACGAAGGCGGCAAGATGATCGACGTGAATGTTGCCGGGCAGGAAGGCGCGTTTGCGATGGATCGCTCGGGCGGTTTGCAGATACAGAAAGTGATACAGCTTTGTTTCAGCGGGAGGTACACGGAGAAGCAACTGTGGAACCTGCTGAATCGCGAGGGGGGAGTGTACTCGTATCTTGGGACCAAGGA
>JBAPYY010000706.1:0-5398 GCA_049284975.1 Occallatibacter sp. | reverse complement strand
GTTCGAGGAGTGAGGAGTGACGCATACCGGGTGTCTGCTAGCGACGATTGACGAAGAGATGAGGAAAACCGGCCCCGGCCCGAAGGGTTGCGAGCGCAAATCGGGCCATACGTTGTTGTCGTTCTCGGCTGTGGTCCCGCCACAGCCTTCAAACTCCGCCTAGTCTGGCCCGATTTTCGCTCGCAACGCCAGCCGCCTCAGTAGTGTTAACAGGCCCTAATCCATGTTCCATCGGTTTAGCACGCGGAACAGCCGGCCAGATCAACCCGGATCGGCAACGGCGCCCCCTCGAGCGCGGCGACTTTGTGCGACACACAACAGGCCTTGTCAAGACGCGCCAAGTCTGTCTGCATCGCTCTCTCTTCCCTGATAACCGCGATGGTCTCGCGTAAGATCCTGGCTGCGCCTTCATTCGAGGGAGCGACGATTCTGTAATGCATCCATTTGCCTTCGCGGCGCGCTGCTACCACGCCTGCCCGCCGCAGATACGCAAGGTGCCGTGAAATCTTGGGCTGGCTCTGCCCCAGAATCTCAACGAAATAGCAGACGCAGACTTCGCGCCCGTCCATCAGGTTCAGCAGTCGCAGCCGCGTGCGATCTGAGAGCGCCGCGAACAGCAGGGCCAGTTCGTCGATTTTCGAGGAACGATTCACAATTCCATAATATACGCCTTGACAGATATATTCAAAGAAGAATATATTTGCCTTAGCGTATACAAGGAGACACCAAAATGGAATCGACCCCAAACGTTCAAGAGCAGGTAAAAGAAAAGTACGGAAGCGCGGCCCGCGCTGTGGCGGAATCGGGCAGTCTGCAAGCGTGTTGCGATCCGGGGCTTCGTTGCTGCGATCCAATCACGACTAACCTCTACAGTACGGATGAGAAAGGGCTGATTCCCGAAAAAGCCGTGCTTGCCTCGCTTGGCTGCGGAAACCCGACCGCCTTGATTGAACTCCGCGCAGGAGAGACGGTGCTTGATCTCGGCTCCGGCGGCGGAATCGACGTGCTTCTTTCTGCTCAGCGTGTTGGACCCACCGGCAAAGCTTACGGCCTTGACATGACCGACGATATGCTGGCGCTGGCCCGTGAAAATCAGCTTCGGGCAGGCGCGACGAATGTCGAGTTCCTGAAGGGCGAAATCGAGAAAATCCCACTGCCCGATAACTCGGTGGATGTCATCATTTCGAACTGCGTGATTAATCTCTCAGCCGACAAGGACCGCGTGTTGACGGAGGCGTTTCGCGTACTCAAGCCGGGCGGACGCTTTGCAGTATCCGATGTGGTGGTCCGAGGCGGCGTGCCTGACGAGGTGCGCAAGAACATGCTCCTTTGGGTGGGCTGCATCGCCGGAGCACTGGAAGAGGCCGACTATTTTGCGAAGTTGGCGAAGGCTGGGTTCAATGAGGTTTCTATCGAGCCCACCCGCGTGTACAACGTTGAGGACGCGCGCCAATTCCTCACCGAGGCCGGCGTCGATGTTGACGCCATTGCTCCGCAAGTCAACGGAAAATTCATGAGCGCCTTCATCCGCGCCGTTAAACCGAAGGCAGCTTGCTGCGAGCCGGGTTGCTGCACACCAGTCACGATCGGAACGAGGGAGTAAGTCGATGCCGGACCATTACAACGTTCTATTTCTTTGCACTGGCAATTCGGCGCGGTCGATCATGGCCGAGGCGATTCTGAACCAAAAAGGCAAAGGCCGTTTTGCGGCGTACAGCGCTGGCAGTCATCCTTCAGGGCAGCCTCGGCCGGAAGCACTTAAGCAGATCGAATCCGCGGGGATGCCGACGACGGAGCTGCGCAGCAAGTCGTGGGATGAGTTTGCCGCGCCGGAAGCGCCAAAAATGGACTTCGTTTTCACGGTTTGCGACAACGCGGCCAAGGAGCAGTGTCCGTTTTGGCCGGGCCAGCCTATGACGGCGCATTGGGGAATTCCTGACCCGGCAGCCGTGAAGGGGACAGAGGAAGAGATCGCGCGGGCCTTCCGCGACGCCTTCATGGTGCTCGACCGCAGGATAGGGTTGTTCCTGTCCTTGCCGTTCGCAACACTTGATCAGTTCGCCATCAAGCGCGAAGTTGAAAACATTGGCCGCTCGTAATGAATGTGGAGGAGTGCCGTTGAAAAAGAGTCGTCTATCGTTTCTTGATCGCTACCTGACCGCGTGGATCTTCGGGGCAATGGCCGTTGGCGTCGGGCTGGGGTGGCTGGCGCCCGGAGTGGTGCCGTTTCTGAATCGCTTCAGCGTCGGCACAACTTCGATTCCAATCGCCGCGGGCCTGATACTCATGATGTATCCGCCGTTCACCAGGGTACGCTTTGAGGAACTGCACGAGGTCCTTCGCAACAAGCGCGTGCTGGGACTCTCGCTGATGCAAAATTGGCTGATAGGGCCAGTACTGATGTTCGCGCTGGCGATTGCATTCCTGCGGAACTACCCCGAGTACATGGCCGGCCTCATCATGATTGGCCTCGCGCGCTGCATCGCCATGGTGATTGTGTGGAACGAATTGGCGAAGGGAGATACGCAATACGCCGCGGGGCTGGTGGCGTTCAATTCTCTGTTCCAGGTCTTCTTCTATTCCGTCTATGCATGGGTGTTTATCACGATTCTGCCGGGCTGGTTTGGATTGCATGGCGCGGTGGTGAATATCTCCATTGGAGAGATTGCCCGCAGCGTGTTTGTCTATCTTGGCATTCCTTTCATCGCAGGGTTTCTGACTCGCACGGTGTTGGTACGCGCCAAGGGGCGCGAGTGGTACGACCGCAGCTTTGTTCCGCGCGTAAGCCCGCTCACGCTGGTGGCGCTGCTGTTCACAATCGTGGTGATGTTCTCTCTCAAGGGCGGCTACATTGTGCGTCTGCCGCTGGACGTGCTAAGGATCGCGGTTCCGCTTCTGATCTACTTCGTAATCATGTTCCTCGTGTCCTTCTATATGGGGCGCAAGCTGGGCGCCGATTATTCGAAAACGACGACGCTCGCGTTCACCGCCGCCTCGAACAACTTCGAACTGGCGATTGCGGTCGCGGTATCTGTCTTCGGCATCAACTCAGGCGCGGCGTTCGCGGCAGTAATCGGGCCTTTGGTCGAGGTTCCTGTCATGATTGCCCTCGTGAATCTGGCTTTGTATTTCCAGCGCCGGTACTTCGTTAATCCGGAATCGAGCGACGTTGAGGGTGTGTGCATTTCCAGTACGCGCCAGGGAGTCTGAACTCTATCCATTGTTCCCTAGCCGGGGGCCCTCAGTGACAGGTCTACGTCGCTGGAGCGGCTATTCCCTACTCTTTGTCCTACCCGACAGTCACTAAATCCACGCAAATGTGATTGCAACAACCTTTGAATGGCCCCCGGCCCCGCTCAATCCGGCTCTGCCAAAAACAACTTGGCCCATTCCATGCAAACTCTTCTCTTGATTGGCAACCTTCCAAACCAATGTCTGTCGGGTGATGGTTGCTTGCGTGGTCAACGCACTATATTTTTCGCAACCACGCAAGCAAACTAACGGTCCGCAAAGCGAACCACCGAGGCGAACTTTGGCGCCTAGAATCCAACCTCTTGAGCGAACCGCTCACCTACTTCTCGACGTGCAGCGGAGTGGCTTTTGCCGTTGGCATTTGGACCTTCAGAATCTTTGCCACCGTGGGCGCAATCTGCCGCATATCTACTACTCCAAGATCGCGATGATGCGCAATCCCCGCTCCCACCGCGAAGAACGACGAATGCATCTCCGGATATTCCGGCGAGAATCCGTGCGAGCCGCGCGTAGTGGGAATCACCGTAATCAGATTGCCGCTGACGCCTGCGGCCATATAGTAGCCGGGCTGGAGGACAACGAGAAAAGCCGCGTCAGGAAAGGCTCCGCGCTGCTTAATCGCATCGCGATCGAGTATCTGTGCGATCCCGTTGGCCGGGTCCGCGGCCAGTTTATCGAGCATCGTCTTCACCTGCTGCTCGGTCGCGTGATCGTTGGGGTCGTGCAGCACGACAGCAGCCATGCCGCCGGCCAGCCACGGTTCTGCCTTCCATGAATTGATGACGGGAACTTTAGTTGCCGGATTGATGGTGGCGTCGATCAGCCCCGCCTGCAGAAATGGAATATAGAGGTTGACCCAGTGTGTAATGTTCATGAATCCATGGTCGGAAACAAGCACCACCACGGTGGAGGGATCGGCTTCAACAGCGGCTTTCGTGAGCCGCGCCATCATTCCGTCCAGCGCTTCCAGATCAGCGTCCGCCTCCGGGCTGAATGGGCCATGAGCGTGCTGCGTATCGTCGAGCGAGCTGAGATGCAGCGTCATAAAAGCCGGCTTCATTTTGCGCAAAATCTCAATGGTGTAGCGCGTTTTGACTTCGTCTCCATCAATGCCGGTGTCGTTGCCCATCATGTAATCGCCCGCCGCCGGCTGCAACTGCTCGAGCAGCTTGGCTGGGCGTGATAACCCAGCGATCAGAAGGCGGTCAGCGGGGTTCAACGTACCTGACCCGCCCGACGGATCGGCGCTGCGCCAGTACTCCGGAATCAGGTAATCAACATCCGTGGCGCCCACGCTCACCGGCCATCCGACGCTGGCTGTGCGCAGGCCGGCCAGGTGCGCCGCTTTCCAAAGTGTGGGCACGCGAATCAGCGGAGCATACCAGTTCCATGCGCCGGAGTAATGCTGCTGTGGATCAAATTCGAGATTGTTGTAGATGCCATGCTCGGCCGGCCAAACGCCGGTAATCAGCGTGGTGTGGCTGGGATAGGTGACGGTGGGCCAAATTCCCACCACTCCATCGGCATACGCTCCGTCGCGAATAAGCGTGCGCAGATACGGCACCTTCATGCCATGCGCGTCGGCTTGCGTAATGTATTCAGGCTTCAAACCATCGATGGAAATCATCAGTACTGGAGCCGCCTGACAGAACGGAACCAGTGCGGCAACCAGCAGCACGGCCGGCAGGAATTTTAAAAAAAGATTGCGAAAAATTCGATTCATAAGAAACGCTCCAATGCGGTCGTCGTCGCACCCTCAAGCTACGGGGTGAGTTGCGGCTTCCGCTGACAATATGAATTGTCCACAACAAGTCTATCGCCGCCGGAAGGGCGACGCGCGCGATACAAAAAAAGCGGCGCACATGGGTTGCGGATCCTGCGTTCGCGTAGCACAGCGCTGAGACTGAGGAGCACGAAAAGCCAGAATCACAAAGTCTGTCCGAGGACGTTTTTGGCAAAAGATTAATACCAAAACACCGTCCAGTCTTCTTGAAAGGCCGGCCTGCCATTGACAATACTCTAAGGAACCTCTGAAAATCTCCCCGATCCACAGCTTGTGCGGGTAATGTGGAGAGAGGAGACCGATCACGAATGAAGCAGC
Source organism: Occallatibacter sp. (assembly GCA_049284975.1). GTDB lineage: Bacteria > Acidobacteriota > Terriglobia > Terriglobales > Acidobacteriaceae > Telmatobacter. Next base: position 45 of record JBAPYY010000706.1, on the reverse strand, counting down.
TTACCTTGGCCCAGCAAGCGGAGTTTCAACGCTACTCGAAGAAGA
>JBAPYY010000705.1:0-10293 GCA_049284975.1 Occallatibacter sp. | reverse complement strand
TCTTCTTCGAGTAGCGTTGAAACTCCGCTTGCTGGGCCAAGGTAAGCTGCTTCATTCGTGATCGGTCTCCTCTCTCCACATTACCCGCACAAGCTGTGGATCGGGGAGATTTTCAGAGGTTCCTTAGGGCTGTTTTTGGGGCGAAAAACGGGTTTTTCCAGTGATTTTCAGAGGTCAAATCTCACGATGCGGGAGAATTTTGGACTTGGGTTTTCTAGGCGGTATTGATTCCAAATGGGTTAAAAATAATCTGCAAGGTTTTAAGGGAAATTTGCCTTCCTTGATCTAGGGGGGCAGGGGTCGGGCTCGGGGTGCGGACCGGTCACATGCCCTACATATTGATCCGGAAACATTTCTGACGGAATTCTCACGTTGGGCTCCTATTTGTCAGTGTGCGGCAACAGAGGGTTATTTTATGCAAGCCGCCAAAAGCGGGGCAGCTGAAGGCTGAAATCCTCCAACTGCCCACAACAAACCACGCGACTTGCTAACCCGGCCCGTCGAGCGGGAGCCGCACCGCGATGCCGTCTGACGTGCTCTTAGAACGGGAAGCGAACGGTAAAGATCCCGTTGTGATCGTTGCGGTAGAACTGAGTGGTTGCGATCTGGAAGCCGCCGCCAATAGACATGCCGACTCGATGCGCCAGTTTGAAACGTCCAAGTACAAATCCCGGTGTGATGTAGTTCAGCGTCTTACCAGCGTGTTCTCCATCCTGATAGTGCGTGGTGTTGAATTCGATCTCCGGCCAGATCTTCTTGACCACACGGTATTGCAGCGTGTTATTCCAGACGTAATTCCGCCCATTGGCAAGCTCGTTGTTCGTTGGAATCTGCACACCGAAAGTCCCCTGGACATCGAAGTTGCCGAAGCCCTTGCCGTATGCAACGGTTGGCGTAATTGTCGCCGAATTGGCTCCGGTCACCTGGCCGTTCGAATACGTTCCGGTGGGGATGCTCCAACCCAGGAACGCCGTCAAGATGTAATTTCCGTGCTTTTCGTTTCCGGAAAGAATGCGGTACTTGACCAGGAACGCAATATCGCCCGACCCATTGGTTTCGCTCGGGTCGCCGCTGTAGTTGTAATAGGGAGGAGTCTGGAGGATCAGCTCCATCTTGTACCAAGGGATCAGTTCCAGGCCCTTTGCTCCATCGTATTCGTTCCACGTGTACCCATCGGCGTGCTGCAACCAGTCCTGATCGTAGCGAAATTCCTCTTCGAGGCGCGGCGTCGTGGTCGCGACCGGAGTCATCCAGTGCGGCTGTTCGCTCTGGGTTTTGTCAACCCGGTGAAACCAGTTTGAGAAGTATCCATCCTGACAGAACGCCAGCGTCGATGAGAAGAAGAGAATCGCCGCCGCAAAAAGCAAAGGTCGCGCAGCGCACCGCCGAAGCAAGGACACCGCAGAGGGGAAGAAATGTTGTTCCATGGATCGAGTCTCCTTTCCGTTTAACGATTCTATTTTCAATTTATCGATTTTATGTGAATATTAATATCGATTTTTACAAAATCGATTTTGTTGCTTGTCAAGCAGACCAGCCAAAGGCATCGGCGTTATACTTTGGGCGGCCACAGCGTAGCCAGAGTCGTCAAGTTTTGGAGAGAAGCCGACGGGGGGCATTCTTCTCAAGAAATGAAACCGCCTTGAGTATTCTCAGCAAAGGTAGACTGAGTGCGGTTCCGCACTAGATGAGGACAGACCATGGTAGTTGTCAACGTGCTCCTGAAACCCCGCGAAGCCGCCGCGGCCCTCGGCGTAAGCTACCCGACGCTCAAGCAGTGGATACTGGCCGGAACCATCAAAACCATCAAGACTCCCGGCGGCCACCATCGCATCCCTGAGAGCGCGCTCACCCCGATGCTCAAATCAAAGCCAGCGGCCGCCACCGTGAGATCCCGCGAGCGGTTCCGCAACGTGAGCGGCCGCAATCAGTTGGTGGGCAAGATTGTGGAAGTAAAGTTCGGCGGACTGCTCGCCAAGGTGGTGCTCGCCATCGGCGACCAAAAGATTACCTCCATCATTACCGCCGATGCTGCGCGGGAAATGCAGCTGCGCAAGGGCCAGACTGCGGCGGCCCTGATGAAAGCTACCGAAGTGATGATTGTCCGCGTATAGACGGAGCCTTTCCGCAGTTCTGGATTCGCGCTGTCGTCCACAAGAAGAATGGTTGCAGAATCGTCGCCAATCCGGCAGTAACCGGGTAGCATTTTCCCGTTAGCCAGTCGTTCGCCCGGTGCCTGGATCTGTCCTCAAGGGGCTGAATTCGAATCCGTGGCAATGAGCATCGACTGCGTTTCCCGTACTTGCGAGATTAAGATTGCAGACATGGCGCTCAATGGGACTCTGAATTTTTGGAAGAGCAATCTCAAAGCGATTCCGCCCGAGATTTGGGAGCGGACCGAGGCGACGGTGCTCATTCTTGCCGACAACGGTTTGACTGAGATATCGGAACGGATTGGCGAAATGCAGGGGCTGCGGACCCTCGACTTGGGACATAACTATCTGGCAGATTTGCCGGCTTCAATTGGAAATCTTGCGGAGCTAAGCGACTTTCTCTATTTGCACGACAACCGGCTTGTCTCATTGCCGGCATCAATGGGACGACTTCAGAAGCTGAGGTATCTGAATATCAGTGGGAACCAGTTCTCAGTCTTCCCTGACGCAGTGTGCCAAATGTCGGGCCTGGTTGAACTGCGCGCCACAGATAATCAACTTTCCCACCTGCCGGACTCCATTTCGGGTCTATCCCATCTGCGCGAGCTTCATCTCAGAAACAACAGACTCGCTGCGCTTCCAGCGGCGGTCGCGGTGTTAAAGGAGCTTCGCCAGATTGACTTACGCGGGAATCCAATCGAGACGCTTCCGGAAGGCATTTCGCAATTACCCAAGCTCGAAAAGCTCGACCTGCGCTGGGTTGATACTCTACGGCCACCGTCCTGGCTTGATGCACTGGCAGCGCGCGGCTGTCTCATCTACAAGTAGGGCGCTGAAGCCAAAGCAGGCTTCGCACTCGAATGGAATGCGGGACCAATGAGCGAGCGGAAACGGGCTCAGGCGAGCAGTTTGGCGGTGTCCTTGGCGAAATAGGTGACGATGAAGTCGGCACCGGCACGGACGACTGTCTTACCGGCCTCGGCCTCCATCATCGCCTCCGGCCCGAAACTCCCGCCTGCAACTCAGAACCCATGAGAGTCCAGAAACTCGCTGACTAGAGCAAAAAATGTCTCCGGCTTTTCCAGGTACATCAAATGACCTGTGTCCGGCACAACGACCCGGGCAGCGCCCGGTATAGCCATCACCAGGGCGCCTGCTACAGCCTGATTGTCCGCGATGTCTGCTGCCCCGACGAGAATCAACGTCGGCGTTCGAAGATCCTGTACATAGGGAAAGACGGGCTTCTCCGGAAGTGGCATATCGCCGTGGGTGTGGTCCTGCGGAGATGCCTTGAGAAGACTTCGGAGATGTTCCCTGGCTGCGTCATTCCCTGGGGCGATGAAATAGGTATTCTGCGCGCGCACTTCAACTGGGTCTTTTAGGTGCTGGAATGCTTGCCAAGCCATAATGAAGTGCTCCGAATAAGGGAAACCCTCCGCAGCTGGTCCGACCAGCACCAGATCGCAGATTTGCGCGGGATAGCGAATGGCAAAGTCGAGAGCGACATTGCCGCCATGCGAACTGGCCACGAGCGCTGCCTGGCTAATCTTGCGCTCGCGTAAGAGCGCCGCAAGGTCATCCGCTTCGTAGTAAGGCTTCTTGGTCTCGGGCGAACGTCCGTAACCTCGACGGTCGTAGCGAATTGTATGGAACTGTTTGCAGAAAGCCGGCCACACGTCATCCCAAACGGCAGAGTTGACCACACCATCGTGGAGCAAGATGACCGCCCGCGGACCGCTTCCACATTCCTCGTAATAGAGCTGCGACCCATCAACCTGCACGAACGCTCCAGGCGGTTTGGAGGGGATCGGTGTCTGTGCGGACAAGGGTGCGAATCCGAGGATCGATACAATCAGAAGCGCAGTGGCGGGAATTCTCATGAAAACAGACTACTCCACGCACCAGGAGCAGGACCAAGGCTCCTGGGTCACTTGCACCATTGCGAGCCGAATCCGCGCTCAGGCGAGCAGTTTGGCGGCGTCCTTGGCGAAGTAGGTGACGATGAAGTCGGCGCCGGCGCGGCGGATGCCGAGAAGCGATTCGAGCGTGGCGCGGTCGCGATCGAGCCAGCCCTTTGCGAATGCGGCCTGCAGCATGGAGTACTCGCCCGAAACCTGGTAAGCGCCGATGGGCACACCAGTGCGCGCGCGGGCAGCGCGGATTACGTCGAGATAGGGCATGGCTGGTTTCATCAATATCATGTCAGCGCCTTCGGCGAGGTCGAGCGAGATTTCGCGCATCGCCTCGCGCAGGTTGGCACCATCCATTTGATACGAGCGTCGGTCACCGAACTGGGGCGCGGAGTCGGCCGCTTCGCGAAAGGGCCCGTAAAATGCAGATGCGAATTTGGAGGCGTAGCTGAGGATGGGCGTATCGGCGCAACCTTCGCTGTCGAGGGCGCGGCGGATGGCGGCGACGCGGCCGTCCATCATGTCGCTGGGGGCAACCACGTCGGCTCCGGCCTTGGCCTGGCTTACGGCGGTGCGCGCCAATAATTTCAGAGACGAGTCGTTGTCCACGGTCCAGCCATCGCGGGTTTCCACGATCATGCCGCAGTGGCCGTGGCTGGTGTACTCGCAGAGGCAAACGTCGGCAATAAGAACGAGATTCCTGGCGGCTCCTGACGATTTCAGTGCGCGCAGGCCTCGCTGCACGATGCCGTTGTCGTCATAAGCGCCGGTGCCCTGCTCGTCTTTAGTTTCTGGCAAGCCGAAGAGCAGCAGGCCGCCAAGACCCAGGCGCGCGGCCTCCTCGGCTTCGCGAACGGCTTCGTCGACGGAGAGATTGAAGACTCCCGGCATGGAGCCGATGGCGCGGCGGACGCCCTCTCCGGGACATAGAAAGAGGGGATAGATCAGGTCGCCAGGGGTGACAGCTGTTTCGCGCACCAGCGCCCGCAGGGATTCCGTGCGCCGCAGCCGGCGCATCCGTGTTTGAGGGAAGCTCATGGTTGAGATTGTAACGCGGGATGAGCGCTGGAGGACAGAAGAAGGCTCGCTCGTCGGCGGTGCCGCGCAACGCGCTCCGGACAGGGTGCGTCCTGGACAAATGCTCTGCTGTTAATATCTCTGTGACTATGAAACCTTCAGATTCAGCGCCCGCTACCGTGCCCGAGGTGAGCTGCGATCCATTGCCCGCGACGGGCAGCGGCCCGGCTGAATTGCAACCGCTACGTTCCATTCAATGGGCGCAGGCCCTGATTCTTGTGGCGCTGTACTCATTTCCAGCATTCATGTGTCTGCATATCGCGAACGCGGGGGACCCGGATGTGTGGTGGCATCTGCGGACGGGTGAGTGGATATTGCAACATGGTGCGGTGCCGCACACCGATCCCTTTTCGATGTTTGGCGCGGGAAAGCCATGGGTCGCTTATAGCTGGCTCTTTGAGTTGCTCATCTTTCAATTTTTCCGTTGGCTGGGCCTTGTTGGCGTGGTGGTTTACTCGACCGGGATGGTAGTGTCCATCGCAGTGGTTCTGCATCGGCTGATACGACGTCTTCAGGCTGACTTTTCACTAGCCGTGCTGGTGACGGTTGTTGCCGCCTTCAGTATCTACCGGCTTTATACGCCCCGCCCTTGGCTGTTCTCAATCCTGTTTTTTGCGCTGGAGCTTGATTTTCTGATGCAAGCGCGAAAGACGGGAAAGATTCGGGAACTTTTGTGGCTGCCGGTGATTTTTGTGCTGTGGGCGAATGTGCACATTCAGTTCATCGACGGCATGGTTCTGCTGGTTATTGCAATGGCGGAAAGCTTCTTGGCTCGCAAACGGGCCGATGATCAGACACGCCTGCGCCTTGGCCCGCTGTGCGGCGTTTCGATGGCCTGCGCTTTGGCTACGCTCGTGAATCCGTACGGCTGGCGTGTTTACCAAGTGGCGTACGATCTGGCCGGGCAGCTTGGCTCAGTGAGCCAAGTGACGGAGTTTCAGGCGATGTCGTTTCGCGGCATCGACAACTGGTGCGTGCTTTTGTTAGCCCTCGCAGCCGTCGGTGTGCTGGCGAGAGCACGGCGTGTTGCGCTTTTCGAGGTTGGCTTGCTGGCCTTTGCTATCCTGGTGTCCTTCCGCTCACAGCGTGATGTGTGGATGGTGGTGATTGCAGCAAGCGCGATTGTGGCGTCTGGGCTTACCGGGAACTCGAAGAACCGGCTGCGCCTGAAAGTGATTGCGGCGCCGCTGGTAGCTGTTGCCACGTGTTTGGCTGTGTGGCTTGGCTTCAGCTTGCTTCAAGTGGACAATGCCCGGCTGCAGACCAGGCTCGCCGCCGACATGCCGGTCCGCGCGGTGGAAGTGGTGAAAGCGAACGGATGGAGCGGACCTCTCTATAACGACTTCAATTGGGGAGGGTACCTGATCTGGGCGCTGCGCATGCCAGTGAGCATGGATGGGCGCACAAACACTTACGGCGACGAGCGGCTCAATCGTTCGTACGCCACGTGGAATGCGCAGCCGGGCTGGGATTCCGATCCTGATCTGCAGAAAGCAAAGCTGGTGATTGCGCCGGTCAATGCGCCTCTCACCCAGGTGCTGCGCTTAGATCCGCGCTTTGAGGTTGCGTTCGAAGATAAGCTCGCGGTGGTCTTTATTGCACGCAGCGGCGGGCAGTCAGGAAAGGCGATAGGGAGCAGCGCGCCGGTTCGCGTGACGGAGCCACGCTGAGGGGGAAGACTCGCGCCGAGCTTATAACTGCTCGTAGAGGGTCGAGTTCCGGTAGCCTAGCAGCATAATCAGGGTCCAGACGCCCAGGGCGGTTCCCAGGGGGAATTTGATCAGGCTTAGGATGGCTGCCACGATGGCCACGATCCTGCCCCACTGCGCATGCTCGAGCAGGCCCCATCCGGCGACGGCCAACAGAATGGCGCGCCCCAACAGAGCAATCCAGATGAGATGAAAAAAAGCAGGCCCGAACCACTCCGGCGGCATAGCACCGTTTCCCCATGGCCCATGTCCCCACATGCCAAAGTGGGAGAAGAACGCATGCGCGAAGGTCAAACCGGCAATGCCAAGAAACAGGGAAAGAGCGGCGTAGATAAGCCAGACCGTGCCGAGCGCCTTCACCTTGCCGGCGTAATTTTCCAGTTGAAACTCCATGCCGGGGACGGAGGGAAGCGGCGCCGCTGAGGGGCGTCCACACTTTGGGCAGAAGCCCTGCCCTGGCTCTAAAGCTTGACCACATGCGCTGCAATACATGACAGCCTCCCTGCACAAGCCGTTCTGAGTCTACTACGCAAGCAGGATGCGCGGGGTTCCAAAATCTGCCGCCGGGGGTCAGCGTCCGGATGAGGCAGACCGTTTTTCCCAATGTTCCTCGTGCCGGTCGTCATGGAAGACAGCGGAGGTTACGCGTCCCTCGGCGTCGCGCTCGAAGGTGAGCCGGTTCAGGCTCGAACCGTTGGGATAAAAAAACACGGCTCTGGACTCGGCGACCAACTCGGCAATCTCGCCATGGGTGTTCTTTTGGTAGAGCAAGTCGCCTTGCCGGAAAAGAGTGGCCACAACGCGCCCGCGCCCGTCGGTATACTCCCCGGTCAGCGAATCAAGCATGGCCGGAGTCAGCTTGAGAGCGGGCGGGTGGAGAGGAATTACAATCCGCTCGGCCAGCGCAGGCAATTCTTCGCCAGCCCTGGTATCGATGTGGTGCGCCAGCAGCCAGCGCGGCAGTTCCGGCTCGTTATAGGCGCGGGTCCAGCAGTCGTGCTTGAGGCCCTCGTAGACCCATAGCCTGATGTGCCCGCTCGAGGCTTTGAATGCCTCAAACATCAACTCGCTTTGCCGCGGACTTACGATTTTGTCGTCGCTGCCATGGAAAAGCCAGACCGGCGTTCGGCCCAGCGCGTGAGCGTACTTGGCGGGCAGCGTGGACAACATCTGCCAGCGCTCCGGCTCATAGCTCCAGAAAATGCCGCCGGAGGCAATGGATATCGCAGCCCAGCGCCGAGGATAGAGCCGCGCCAACTCCCATGCGCCATAGCCGCCCATCGAGAGGCCGGTGAGGTAAGTGCGCTCCGGGTCAAGATGAAACTCTTGTGTCTCCTGGTCCAGGGCGGACATGGCCATGGAGAGCATCTGGGCGTCAGTCCAATAAAGTGGCAGTGGGCATTGGGGCATCACAATCACAAACGGCCAGCGTTCCGGGTGATCGCGCACCGCCTGGGGCAACCCGATCTGCGTTTGCCACATGCCTTCAGAACCGCGCTCGCCGCGTCCATGCAGAAACAAAATCACGGGCCAGGATTTGTGGTCGTCGCGGCGGAACTGCTCCGGCAGGTAAACCTCAAAGCGGTAGGTAACGTCGCCCACTTCAATGGAGCGGTTGAGAAAGCCTGTCTCTTGCGGCGGGCTTGGCTGGTGGTGACGGCCGGCGCTGTGGAACGCTTGCGCATGCGCGGGAGCAATTGCCCAGGCGAACAGCAGGCCGGCAGTCAGGAATCGCATAAGTCGGAGCATAGAGAAATCTCACTCCAATATATAACCGGACAGGGAGGATTGCTGGCTCAGGCGGGTTCGTACCGCAAGGTGGTCCGGGTTATCCGAAAGGAAATGAATATTTTCATTTTGGACTGGCGTAGTCCAGAATAGCCGTGCTATTTTGTTTGTGAGAGGTGGTTTCTCGAATACAAGCTGTAAGGGATCGCTTTTCTCGCCTTGCTGTGCAAATGTAACAAGTGGGGTTATTTTCAGTCAGTTACGCAGTGGGACAGCGAAGGTTGCTTTTGGGCTTATTCGGGGCGGTTCTTCCGTGAGGCGATTCGCATCTGCTCTATTTACTGCTCGGGTTTTTCCGCCTTTCGGGTTGTGTGAACCAGAAATCGACTTTTTACACAACATGCGCGACAGCCAGTTCTGCGAGCGCATTGAATAATCGGAAACAACGCAAGGATAGCAAGCATGTCCCAAATATTCGACCGCAGCTCCAACGCCTTGGCTCGTGCGAGTCTGGTTTTGACGGGGCTGATCGTGATCGCACTCGGGGTCACGCTGGATGAATTGCAGCGCTCGCCTTGGGTGACTCGGCAAGGTCAACGTCCTGACCAGCCGGTACCCTTCAGCCATAAGCATCACGTGCAGGGGCTTGGCCTCCAGTGCCAGTACTGCCATGTGACGGTCGAGAAGTCGAGCTACGCCGGAATCCCGCCAACCAAGACGTGCATCAACTGCCACGCGCAGATTTGGACCAACGCCGAACTGTTGGAGCCGGTGCGCCAGAGCTGGGCGACGGGCGAGTCGTTGCCGTGGATCAAGGTGCATGACCTGCCCGATTTTGTTTACTTCAGCCACGAGATTCATGTGAACAAGGGCATTGGCTGCGCCAGTTGCCACGGCCGCGTGGACCAGATGCCGCTGATGTACGCGCAAAACACATTGCAGATGGAGTGGTGCCTGGATTGCCATCGCAACCCGGCCAAGAATCTGAGGCCCACCAGCGAGATTTACAACATGGCGTGGGAAACGCCGTCAGAGAACCGTCCAGTGTGGTGTGCGGCGGGCGATGAAAAGGACGGCTTGCCTACGGCCCAAAGCGTGGACTGCGTGAGCAGGGATCCGATGCAGGCCGGCGTTGAAGTGGCCTCGCTGCAGATGCCATCGCTTGGCGGTCATGAAGCGGCCGGGTCTGTCAGCCCAGTTGTACTCGGCGCGCCGAAGTATGAGAAATTCACCAACCAGGACGAGTTGGGCCACTTCCTTGTGGATCACTACAAGATTCGCACTCCCAAGGATCTGACCAGTTGCGAGGTCTGCCACCGATGAGCGAAAGGATGCCTGTGGAGATCGAGAAGAACGAAGCTGCCGCGCCAGTGACGCATCCGGTGACACTCGTCCAGATTCGCGAGCAGTTGAAGGGTGTGAAGGGCAAGAAGTATTGGCGCTCGGTGGACGAGCTGGCGAATACGCCGGAATTTCAGGCAGCCGTGGAACGGGAATTTCCCGGTTCGCCGCATGAGTGGGGCGATGACGTATCGAGACGCGGCTTCCTCAAATTGATGGGCGCGTCCGTGGCGCTGGCCGGGCTGGCCGGCTGCACCAAGCAGCCGGATGAGCCGATCTACCCCTACATCAAGCAGCCGGAAGACCTGGTTCTGGGCAAGCCGAATTACTTTGCCACAGCGCACCCGTTCGTTACCGGCGCGGTGCCGCTGCTGG
>JBAPYY010000704.1:0-3315 GCA_049284975.1 Occallatibacter sp. | reverse complement strand
TGACAACGCCAGCCGAAATATACTGCTCGGCATCGCCGTCAATGTAATGCCACAAATCCTTTGCCGCAAACACGCGCGTTTCGCTGGTCTTCTGCCAGTCAGCAACCACGCCTGACGCCGGGAACGGGTCAGCGCTTTTTTTCTTGCAGCCTGTACCTGCAACTGCGGCAACCATGACAAGAGCGGCAATGGCCCATTTCCAATTCGAGCGATATTTCACTTGAACAATCTCCCCTATTTTCTGTTGAGCAGAATCTGGCTTCCCGGCGAGCGGCTTTCTCCGATGCTGGTGACGTACACAGCCGGGTGTTCCTGTAACGGACAAGCATATTCGCACGCGCCGCAGCCAACACAGCGGTTGGGATCGACGCGCGGCTGTTTCAGAGTCTTCGTGTTTCCCTCCGCGTCGATAACCTGCGCCTCTTCAACATAAATCGCCTTGGGCGAAACCGGGCACCACTCTTCGCAGACAATGCAATCGGTGGCCATGGCCCACGGCAAACAGCGCCCGCGATCATAAAATGCAGTACCCAACCGAATCGGCTGACTCGTCGCGCTCGCGCTCGCGCCCACGCCCACAACCCAGCCTTTTTCTTTCGGCGTAATCTGCCAGATGGCGCCGGTGGGGCAAACCTCGGAGCACAGCACACAACTGGGTTCGCAATAGCCGATGCGAGGCACCACCGTCGGCGTCCAGAGTCCCTCAAGCCCGGCTTGATCGAGTGTGGGATGCAGCGCTGTATTGGGGCAAACCTTCATGCACTCGCCGCAACGAATGCAGCGCGAAAGAAAATCGCTCTCATCCACCGAACCCGGCGGGCGCAGCAAGCGTTCGTGCCGGCTCTTGCCCATGCCCGTATTGGCGCGCATCAGCGGAACTACAGCCGCGCCGGCGGCAATGCCTGTGAGCGTTCGGCGCCGTCCCAAATCAGGCGACGCAATCTCCTCGTCCTTTCCGGATAGTGGGCGGAAGAAGCGAAATGCTAGGCCATCGTGCGGGCATGCGCCCACGCAGTTCATGCACATCAGGCACTCGGACTTGCGCCACGGCACGCCGCCGATTGGGTCGTCGCCGCCCTGGCAATTGAGCAGGCAGCGATTGCAGTGGTCGCAGGCCGCAGAGTCCTTGTGCAACCCAAGCAGCGACCAGCGCGATACCGCACCCAGCAGCGCGCCCAACGGACAAATCGCTCTGCACCACAGCCGCGTCACGCGCAAACTGGCCGCGAGAATCGCAATGAACAGGATTCCCAGGAACACGCCCTGCGAATAATGCGGCTGGCGGAGATAGAGCACCGTATAGTGCAGAACCGTATGTAGCGTTTCGCCGGTCCCTTTGATGATTCCGATGTGGCTGTGTTCGAGCGGTGTCAACACAGCTTGCGCGCCAAAGTTGAAGGCCGGCAAAAGCGATAGCCCAAAAGACCGCACCAGCAAACTGAAAGGGTCAAGCAAGCCGATAACCGCAGAACCAAAAAGCGCTGCCACCAGTCCGGCAATCAGCACCACGTACTTGCCTGTCTGCCAGCGCTTATAGCGGTTCGCCTCGAGGCGCTGCTTGCCACGTTTCGCCTCTGAAGGCATGTTGCCCACAAAGTGCTGCAGCGTGCCCATGGGGCAAATCCAGCCGCAGAAGAAGCGGCCCAGAAACAGCGTGGGCACCAGAACCAGCAGGCTCCACAGCAGCCCGCGATAGAGCGCGTGGCTGGACAGCGCGTTCACAACGGCCACCAGAGGATCCCACTCGAAAAACAGCCGCACCGGCGCGCGTAGTTGCACTTCCGTGGCGTCGTGGGGAAAGAAATTCAGCGACGTGAACAAAAGCAGCGAAAAAAAGAGCAGCAGAAAAAATATCTGCGAGACTCTGCGCATCAGCGGCAATCTGGACCGTTTCATAGAATTGCCTCCACACGCGTACGAAAAGGTCTTCCACTTTTCATAATTCGCGCATCGGCAAGTGCTGGACTGTGACCATCATCACCAGTTGACGGCTTTTTGAGTCGTTTCAGTCTTCCAAAGTCCATAAATACAGTTGTGTAGGTTCGCCTCCCCCTGTTTGGCGATGAAACGGCAAAAACGCGCTCCGTATAAAAAATTCTTCGCAAAGAATCCCTTTTGTCCCTTCCTGCGTCATACAAGTTACAAGTCGATACAGATTGCAGCACTATAAACAATCCCTGTCCGTCAATTTCAAGCATGCACAAATCTTCCTTGGCAGAATGTTCAGCGAGAGGAGATCAATCATGTTCAATTCAGGCTCATGGGTTCGCACCTTACGACTGTCTTCGCTTCGTCCCAACGGCAAACGTCTGTCGCTTTGGACGCCGGCGCTTGCTTTGCTTCTGGTGGCGGGCATCCTCGCCGGATGCAATACCAAGCAGGAACAGGCATTGAATCAAGCCAAAGAGCAGGCTGCAAAGACCGGTCAATCCCAGCAAGTGGTATCTGTGGATAAGAGCGGAACCACTACCACCACGATCGTTCAGCCGCCCGCTCCCGGAGAAACAACAGGCGCAATGATCACCACAACCAGGCCGCCTTCGGCTGGAACGCCCGATCCGCCACCCTCGGGACCAACGGTTTCCGCGGTGCCGCAACCGCCTCCTGCGCCGGTTAACTTGACGATCCCGGCAGGCACCCGACTCACCATCCGGGTTGATGAGCGCATCAGCGTAAAGCACAGCCATGAAGGAGACACATTCACTGGCGAGATTGTCGAGCCGGTCCGCACTCTCGACAACATTGTCGTGGTGCCCAGAGGAACGCGTGTAGGTGGTGTGGTCGCAGCAGCGCATCGCAGAGGACACTTCAAAGGACGTTCGCTGCTTGAGCTACGGTTGACCTCCATGACGCTTAACGGGAAGCGCTACCCGCTCACAACGGATGATCTCACCCAGACGAAGAATGGCAAAGGCAAGCGCTCTGCCGCACTAATTAGCGGAGGCACCGGGCTGGGAATGCTGGTAGGCGGCGTAGCTACTGGCGGCGTGGGCCTGGTTGTGGGAGGCCTGGCAGGCAGCGGCGCGGGAACAGCCACCGCCGGACTGACCGGAAACCGCGACATCGTGATACCCGCGGAGTCGGTTGTGCGTTTCAAACTGGCGGAAAAGCTGCGCGTGCAGCCCGTGTAGCAGATTCCGCATAACCAGGAATCTGCTTGAACAAGCAAGTTCGGTGAGTAAGAAGTCCGGGTGGCCCAGGTCCCGCTTTTGGGACCTGGGATTCCACACACTGCCTAAGACGTTCTTGCTGAAAATATTTTTCCTCCGGCGCAAAATCAAAAAATGAATAATGACCAGAGACGCGGTGCGTCCC
>JBAPYY010000703.1:0-3848 GCA_049284975.1 Occallatibacter sp. | reverse complement strand
CTGCTACGCATGAGGTCAACTGCATCTTCCATTTTGCCAAACCAGTTCAGAGCCCGCGCTAGCTACTATTCGGCGCAAAAGCCGATTTGCAGATAGATCGAGGGATGTGGGTCGAATCGAAGGGGGTGGAGTACATTGGTGAATGGAGAATGACTAATCGGCGTTGCCTGCTGCGCTTCCAGTACCGATGACATGAACCCAGTGCATCTTTGTGCTTCACCGCTTGAAGTCGAAAACCTCCAACTCCCAAGCTTGACTAAGGAACGAGCAAAATCGGTGCTCGCCAGTAGTTGGATTTTCCAGATTCCGGAGCGAGAACAGTTACCTGGCAATCGTATTCCCCTGGCGCCAGATGATCGACGCCGAAGGCAAAACTCAAAGGAATTATTCCCAGTCGGCTGGTTGCTCCGGGAACGACAGCAATGGGCGCTGTCTCGAATTTTCTAGCTCCATTTTGATAGAGGGTGACGAAGGCATAAACCGGATAGCCACCTGCATTATTCACGGGCTGGTCGCTCGTTGATTGCGGATTATAGGCTTGCAGGTAGACATACATCTCGCGGCCAGTGCTGAACGTTCGCGTGACGCTCGGGACGAGTTTCTTTCCATCCTGGACCAACGGATTGACGGAGTTTTCCTTTTCTCTGTCCTTCCTTTTTGCGGCATCGAAGAGCGCTTCGTTCACAGCAACGCGCTGACTGCTGAGCACAACGGATCTGATGGGAATGCGCTTGTCTTCTTTATTCAGATTGGGGATAACAAAGGTTGTTTGATATGTGCCTTTTCTGCCGGTCTCATCGTCACGCGCCAGAAACTTGATTCTGTATTTGCCGGGGAGCAAAGTGAATCCGGTGTCGTATTCGATGGGACGATGAGCTAACTCAGCGGCAGTCGCATCGGAGAGTTTGATGTTGACATTATCGCGGAGATTCGAGACCGTAGTGCCGCCGACGAGATCCTTGATCTCGCCAACAAAATCAATCAATGTGTGCTCTGCGCCGCCGCGCTTGGCGAGAACCAGTTCGCGGCCGGGGATCTTGACGACAATCGGAACAAAATATTCGGCGCGATTGAGCTGAAAGTGATCGATCTCCATGGCGATGGAAAGATCCGTAATGGGATCTTCCAGCATCAAAGCGTCTTCAAGCTGACGCTCCTTGTCTGCCGTGGTAAAGTTGCTGAACTCTTTATCAGCATAGTAGCCCTGTCGGTAAGTTAGATTGGCATCCAGCTTTTGCACAAGCGAGACCTTAATGCGCCGGAAGTGGCCATTCCTGGCTGTGTTAGTGGCGTAGTAGCCGAGGATGTAATAGTCGGCGATGGTCTGCTGGGCCTGCACGATGCCGTGTTTGAGGTCGTTCGTATCGAAGAGAGCCTTGCCGCCCGTGTCTTCGGCGAGGGCGTAGAGCGTGTCCTGTGATTGCTGGAAGTTATTTGTGGTGGACTGTGAGGCGGCGCCGGTGTAGATGCCGGAGTTACCCGGCGAGCCTTGTGTAGCATCGCCGAGCGGCGCCTCCGCAACCAGGCCGCGCGCATCAATGGGCCAGAATGGAACTCCCGCCTTGATGGCTGTGTCCACCGTGGCATGAAGCTGAGCTTGATTGTCGACGCCGTTCAGGCGCAGACCGCTGGCGAAGTAAATCAGCGACTTCTTCTCATTCAATTGACCGAGCATTTTGGCTGCGGTTTGCAATGCGGCAAGCTGGCGATCTGTACTGAAGATGTTGAATTCACTGTCGTCCTGGCCGAAGGCTGCGCCGGTGTCGGCGCTGCTGGCGTCGTCGCGGTAACGTGCCTTTCTCACGTGCGAGGCGCGCACGTTTTCCTTACGTAATTGACGACGGAAGTGGAAGGCGACGCTGTGTCATGAGGCACGACCGCTGGGCTGAGCACGCCGGGCGCTATGGGCTGTTGTGAAGCTGAAGTGATCCAAATCACGTAGCGTAAGAGTGGCCGACCAACCGCCCGGAGCCGCAAGATAGAGCCGGGGCGAATCTGGAAACTGCGAACGCACCCACTCAACATCCAGCATCTCGTCCAGATCCAATCCCACTGTGCTCATGGCCAATGTCTCATCGAACCGGTACACGGCACAGTGTACATCGCCACCATTGCAGTGGTTCGTGTTGAAATCAGGTCGACAAGTTGGAAGTTTCAAACCTTTAAGGTGTGGTCGGAATGCCACGTTTCGTGACCAGATAAACTGCAAAGCTGCCAAGCCAGTGCCCACCCTCGTAATGCTCGCCTGTCACGGCAGCCAACCCAGCCTGCCTGTGTGCCACGGCAGACGCCGCGATTGAAGGTAGCCTCTTGTCTCGCTTCGGCATACCGGCAGCGATTCCTTCCAACATCCATGCCCGGCTGAGATTGAGCCCGTCCAAGTGCGCCAGCTTGGGATCGCTCGGATCAGGCGAAGCGACGGGCTGCAACCATCTGCCGTCGCCGTGCGTGGCAATTTGGGGCAGGAACGCCCGAAGCCAACGCGCAAACTCCCGGTTCGGCAGCACTCGCCGCATCAGATCGGCTTCGCCGAGGCATGGCGATAGAAAGTCTTCGCCGGAAGGCTCGTAGGCCAGCGGGCAGTCCTTGTCGCCGAGGTAGAACTGCCTGGCTTTGGACACGATCAAATCGGCGAACTGCCTGTTGCCATTGTCGCGCGCGTAGTCAAGCATCAGGCCGAGCGCGAATGCGGTCTGGTCGTGCTCGCCCATCCGTACAGGGTTAGAGAGCTTAGGCAGCCAGTCGCTGAGCCTCCCCAACGCGGCTTCCTCAAGCGGACGCAAATTGGCGGCCATCTCCCTGGCTTGTGGGTCGTCCCATTCTTTGAGTTCCGCGACGAGTTGCAAAAGCCAGGAGAGCCCGTAGGGGCGCTCGAAACTGGCGCGTCCCTCTCTCCGAAGATAGGCGGCCTCCTGAGCGATGTTTTTTGCTGTGAGGCTTTGCCGCAGCGCCTCCCGAGCAGGCTGCACAAACGGCGCACCTGGAAAAGTCTTGGCCAGCCGGACCAGCAACCAGTGCCCGTGCACTGAAGAATGCCAGTCGTAGCAGCCGTAGAAGGCCGGAGTCAGTTCCCGGGGCGGTGCCGCGTCCGTATCGCTGTTCAGTGTGTGGCTCATGTGATTTGGATATTCTTTGTGCACGCAGCCTAAAGCAAGACTCGCAAACCGCTGAGCGGCTTGGATGTCGAACTGACCTGTGCCTTGGGCGGCAGAGCCCACTGTGAAAAGGGCGATGACGGCGCTGACGATTATTCTCATTGACTGTACTTTAGCTGAACGCCAAGAACGGCGCGAGTCGGCATCTCGATCCGAGGGGCACTGACAAGGTGGCAAGGCATCGAGGACAGGAGCGAGGCCAGGTGATCACGAACTAAGCGTCCCCAAAACGCCACATATTGCCCTGATTCTGGCTTTGTAACCGGGAGGAATTCTGGCTTCACGCAAAACCTCCGAGGCGCGAATTGAGATCCAAGCACGAAAAATCTGGAGTTCCGGGTGAGTAACCGGCTAGTCTGACCTTTGCCATAGCTTCACCAGTCGGACTCAATCTCCGCGTCGGCGACGGCACACCCAAAACTCCTGTGCAGAATCGTGGATCCGGCTCGCACACAGAGACTCAAGCGGGTTCGCAACCAATCCGGCAAAGGGAGATTTGACGCACAGACCTGTCCGCGTGGTCTGTGATTGCGGCTAATTAACGCCTCAGTATACAAATAGACCCATCCGGTAGAGAAGCGCGTGAATCCATAGAAATCTGAAGCGAGCCAACCTTGCCTTACTCATGCCAGATCTCTTTTAATACCCTGGCCCAATTTCCGCCGAGCACAAGGCGTATTTGATCATCGGTAT
>JBAPYY010000702.1:0-4859 GCA_049284975.1 Occallatibacter sp. | reverse complement strand
ATCCGCGGTATGTGTGGGGCTGAGTCACGCCGGCCCTACGGGACGGCGGGCGTTGTGCGGGTGCCTACCCCGGGTTGCGCTGCGCTTCACCCGGGGCTATTTTCATTTTCTCCCTCCGGGAGAACGACGGGGCTGCACCGGCTCGGGAGAATGACGAGGATGCATCGACTCGGGAGAATGACGGGGCTATATCGATTCCATGTTGAAAGGGCATGGCATGCAGCGTACGGAGATGGGAGACCGAGCGGAGGGTTGGGAGCCGCGCCCGATTGAACCCGCGTGTGGTTCAATAAAAGAGATGGCGATTGCAAGGAAAAAGACGTTGCACGGGCGGTGGGTTGCGGCTACGCGGAAGGTGCGCGAGCTGAGGATGGTGGCCAGCGCGCTGCTGCATAAAGGGCATCCGGTGCTGGTGCAGATTGTGCCAGCGCGGTTTTGCAATTTGAGTTGCGGGTATTGCAACGAGTACGACAAGGTTTCAGAGCCGGTGCCGCTCGAAGAAATGTTCCGGCGCATCGACCACCTGGGACGGTTGGGGACGGCGATGGTGGGCATCAGCGGCGGCGAGCCACTGACGCATCCTGATTTGGACGAGATTATCCGGCGCATACGGCAGACCAGAGCGATTGCCGGAGTGATTACCAACGGCTACCTGCTGAATGAAGCCCGTATCGAGAAGCTGAACCGAGCCGGCCTGGACCACATGCAGATTTCCATCGATAATGTGGACCCGGACGAGGTGTCGAAGAAAAGCCTCAAGGTGCTGGACAAGAAGCTCAAGATGCTGTCAGAGTTCGCCGAATTCCATGTGAATATTAATTCAGTGGTCGGCGGAGGCTTCAAGAATCCCAACGATGCGCTGGTGATTGGCAACCGTGCGATAGAGCTGGGCTTTACCTCGACAATTGGGATTATCCACGACGGGGACGGGCAACTGAAGCCGCTGCAAGGGGACGAGGCCAAAGTCTACTACGCGATGAACCATAGAAGAAAGGTCAACTACTCGCGCTTCGACCATTTTCAGGAGGCGATTGCCGAGGGAAGGCCGAACGAATGGCGCTGCCGCGCCGGGTCGCGCTACCTGTATATCTGCGAGAACGGGCTGGTGCATTATTGCTCGCAACAGCGCGGGTATCCGGGTGTGCCGCTGGCAGGCTACACCACAGCGGACGTAAAGCGAGAGTTCCTGACCGCGAAAAGCTGCTCGCCTCACTGCACCATTGGCTGCGTCCACAAGATCAGTTATATCGATCACTGGAGAGCGCCGCAGACGAGTATGATTTCGCCGGGCGGGCAGGGTGCGGAGACGCCGGTATTGGTGCAGATTCATACCGGGCGCTGAGCAGTTGTGCTATCCCACCCTTGCTCACCCCAACGACGAAGACCTGTCGTTGGGGACCCCGATGCGGCAAGAACAAAGACGCCGCGAGGGTGGGGCACCCGCGGAGACGCCGGTGCTGGTACAGATTCAACCACCTGCGGTGGGGCAGACGGCGCTCGCGCGCCCTGACGGTCAAGATTGAGGGCCGGGGAAATCGAAATACAGTACTTTAGTCATTGAACGGGACGATTTTACGCTGAATTCTTTTCATAGGATGCCGATGGATACGCCCACGAGAGCGCCATTTCCGTTCTCGCAAGAGGTGTAACTATGTCAATTGGCGGGATTTCGGCCGGAAGCCTCTCACAGTACGTTTCCGCTTCAAGCAACCTGACACAGTCGCAGCAGGCGTGGCAAGCTCTGCAGCAGAGCCTGGCCGCCGGAAATCTCACCGCGGCGCAAACGGCGTTCAACACGTATCAGCAACTGAACCAGAATCTGACCAACATCAGCGGCAGTTCTTCTTCGAGCACGCAGCTTTCAACAGATATGACGGCATTGGGCACGGCGCTCAGTTCAGGCAATCTATCGTCGGCTCAATCGGCGTTCGCGACCGTCCAGGCAGATATGAAGAACTCCCCCTCGCAAGCCATGACCAACGCCAACGCGGCAATGGCCCAGGTGCAGCAATGGGTGAACGATCTGCTTGATCTTTCCAATGCGAGCAGTTCTTCGACCTCTTCCGATCCGACAACGGCGCTTTTGCAAAACGCCTTGAACATAACAGCCCCGACGACCAGCACCGACCCGGCGACTCAAGCACTCCAAAGCGCCTATGGCGCCGCTACCTCGGCATCCAGCACCGGCACCAGTATGGGCAGCAACGGTGTCAACGCCTACGCATAGAGGGTTTGCCAACCAACAAAAAAGCGGCGCATCCCAGAGCGGGGTGCGCCGTTTTGATTTGAGGCGGAGGAATTAGCGCGAACGGGTGTCTGCCGAACGGGTGTCTGCGATGGCCTGATCGATGAGTTGGAAGAGCTTGCTGCGATCGACAACCTCGACGAAAGGCGCGCCTTTGGAGTTGGCGGTTACCACCCAGATGGTGGGTGTGTGCTCGATGCCGATGCGCTGGCCGAGGGCATAGTCGGCCTTAACTTCGGCGGTCAGTTTGCCTTGCGGGTCGATGGCGAAGGGCAGGGCGATTTGGTGGTCAGCTGCGAACTTTTCAGTGAACTGGGCCAGGATTGCCGGGCTGTAAATGGAGATCTGGTTGGCGAAGACCTGATCGCGATATTCGTCGCCCAGGGCCTTGCTCTTGGTGTCGAACCAGCGTGCATTCACTGCGGCAGTGAAGCTCCAATTGTGCATGGGCAGCGGGAAATCGTGACGCACCAGTGGAATTTTGTACTTGGCAGCGGCCTCTTTGAGCAGCGGATTGGCGCGGGCGCAGTCGGGGCACTCATAGTCCGCAAACTCGACGATGGCCACGCGTGCGCCGGCAGGCGGCTTGAGGGCGGAGGCGTCGTGCACCTGAGTTCCGGGCGCCGGAGGGACGAATTGGGCCTGGGCAGCAGCAGTGACGGTCACGAGAGCGACGACGGCAAGGCTGAGCCAAAGGCCGGTGCGCGGACGAAGAGCAGGAAGGCGATGGGCAAGGGCTAAAGAATGAGACATATTGGTTGGACGGCTCCCTCTTGATTATTGTAACCACCTGCGGCGGGGCAGCAGGCGCGCTAGTAGTGGGTCAATTTGCAGGAACTTTCCCTCAGGGGCTAAAGCCCGCTTTCATTTTGTTGAATCTGCGGCACGACTGAAGTCGTGCCCTGACACATTCCAGGCTCGTGCTGAGGCGCCCCCTGAAGAGAATTGCAGCGGGGCGAATCGGAAAAAGTCAGGAGCCTATCGGCGGTCGCGGCGGCGGGCGGCGATCCACTGGCGCCATTTGTAATCGGCGAAGAAGGAGGCGACGATGACGATGACGGCGAGGATGCCGAGGAGAATTTTCATGGCGTCTTCATCTTCTGGCGGAGGGGCTCGTTATCAGCATAAATGCGCCACTCCGCCACTTTGCCGTCTTCGATCAAGGCGCGCCAGGCGGCGGGCGTCTCCCAGAGGTTCTCTTCGCGCAGTTGCCCATCCGGCGCATAAGTTCCCCGCGCCACTCCCAAAATCATCACAACGGGTCCATCGCAGAGGGTTTCTTCCACGGCAATAGTGAAATCGGGAACCATGCGGAAGTACGCGGTCCAGGCCGCCCGCATCGCTTCGCGGCCCTCGACTGCAGTGCCGAGTGAGTCGATAAAGCGATGCCCGGCGGTCATCAGCTCTGCCATCGCCTCCACGTCCTGGCTATTGATGGCGCGCACAAAACCATGGGCGACAGATTCGGCTAAATCGTTCATACGGTCATTGTACTCATAGCTTGAGGCCGGGAGCGGCACTGTTCGAAATCGGACAGTGCCAAGATGGAAACGGTCACTCTGAGCGTTGTTTCTGGTATTTTTGTTTGCTAAGTAGTTTATTTTCATGGCAATGGGAAGTGGCTTCTTTGGCACGGCAAGTGCAATGACCTTGGCATGGATATCGCACGCCCAGATTTATTGCAAAAGGTGAAGCGCAGGCGCTGGATTCTGGCCGGCGTGGTTGTGGCGGGGTTGGCGGTGGCACTGTTTGGGCTGTCGCGGCTGAAGCCGGCTGCGCCCACAGTGGACCGCTCGACGATTTGGCCGGATACGGTCAAGCGCGGACCGATGGTCCGGCAGGTGCGCGGGTCAACGGGCACATTGGTTCCGCGTGAAGACAGCATCGAACTGATTCCCGCGCAGACGGATGCGACTGTTGTTCGGATACGCGTGTTGCCCGGCGCCAAGGTCACGCCTGACACAATTCTGATGGACTTGGCCGACCCGCAGCTTGAGCAGGAGTTGCTGAACGCGAAGCTGGCGCTGAAGGCGGCGCAGGCCGATTACAAGAGCCTTCAGGCGACGCTTGAAAGCACGCTGATGGATAAAAAGACAGCGGCGGCGCAGGTGAACTCCGACTATACACAGGACCAGCTGCAAGCGCAGACAGACAAAGCGCTCTATGACCTTGGCGTGATTGCAGGCATTGCTTATAACAAATCAAAAAACACTGCCGATCAGCTTACCGTCCAGCATAAGCTCAGCCAACAGCAACTCGAAGTGAACCAGAAGGCTATTGAGGTTCAGCTTGCTTCGTCGCAGACCAAGATCGACCAGGCCAAGGCGCTGCTCGACCTCTACGAGAAGCAGACGCAGGCGCTTCAGGTGAGGGCGGGGATCTCAGGCGTGGTGGCGGCGCTAACGGTTCCACTGCAAGTGGGCCAGCACGTGACGGCGGGAACTTCAGTGGCCGAAGTGATTCAGCTCGACAAACTCAAGGCCGCACTGCAAATAGCCGAGACGCAAGCGCGCGACATTCAGATCGGGCAGCCTGCCTCCATCGATACGCACAACGGCATTATTCCCGGACACGTTACTCGAATCGATCCAACTGTCGTGAACGGAACACGCAC
>JBAPYY010000701.1:0-1654 GCA_049284975.1 Occallatibacter sp. | reverse complement strand
GCTTTCAACAGCACCAGGCCCTCTTTGTGGATCCACGGCAGCTCGGGACTCACAGGGCCGTCCGCCATAGCCTGGTTGAGGGCTTCCTCTGCGGTCACAAAGGGATGTGCTGCGCGATTGTGGCAGTCGATGCAATCCATCACCCGCCGTTCGCCCTGAGGAGTTGCGCCGTTCAGTGCGGACGCGGCATAGACCGTCTCCGAGCCGTCGGCGTTGCGCCTCTGCACCCAGGGGATGGTGGTTCGCGTAGGATCGGTGGCGATGTACTCAATGTGGCCCAGGTGAACGCCGTGAATTCCGGTGAGATGCGAGAGTCCATCCAGCCCGCCAAGGTGCAACACGACCACGGTCTGGGTCTCGGTGTTCTTTTCGTCGTCGGCAAAACTCGACTTCACCAGCAGTTTTTCGCCAATGAACCGTGCCGGCGTGTGGCAGCCCTCGCAGATGTAACGCGCAGGGCGCAGGCTCTCAACCGGCGAAGGAATCGGCGTGGGATAGCGATCAAACGAAACTTCGAGAACCTGCTTTGTGCCGTTCACTTTGGCGGCAAAGTACGAAGCCGCGCCCGAGCCGATGTGGCAGGCCACGCAGTCTACATGCGAGTGCGCGGCTATTTTATAGGCCGTGTATTCGGGGTGCATCACGTGGCAGGATTGGCCGCAGAACTGCGGCGAATCCATATAGGCCGCGCCACGATAGCTGGCGATCGAAACCACCAGCAGATTGATGATGGTAGCCACAAAAACGATATCCAGTCCGTGGCGGAAAATGCGGTCATTCAAATCGATTTTGGGGAATTCGACTGGAATTTGTCCGGCCTTTTGCAGCTTTCTGCGGCGCACCCACACGCCTACGGGGATCAGCGCCAGTCCGGTGATAAACACGGATGGCAGAAGCAAGAAAAAGATGATGCCGAGGTAGGGGTTGTCATTGGAGCGGCCGAAGATCTCCACTAGCCAATAGGCGATCATGGTCACGCCGGAGGCAGTGGTAATGGCTCCGCCGGCCAGGCTGATGGGATTGTTGCCGAAGAAAAGCGCCGGACGCACCCAGCCTTCACGAAATCTTTGAAACAGTGGCACCTTGACCCCCTCACTCAAATGGATGGCCCGCCAGGAGCAGCGGGCCCAGTTAAGCTTCTCGTCTCGATTGTATCGTTACTTCAAGCCACGATAGAAAGCCACCGCGTCCTTGATCTGCGCGTCGCTGAGCCCTGTTATCGGCTTCATCTTGCCTTTGCCACTCTTGACTGCCGTAAACATCTCGGCCGCGGTCAACTTCCTGATGGCGGGATCGGAGACGGGCTTGATGCCCATCGCCTTGGCCATACTCGCGCTGGGGACGCCCGCGGGGCCGTGGCACATTGCGCACTTGGCTTTGTAGGTCGCTTCGCCGCCGGATTGGGCGAAGCTCGGGGCGCTGGCCAGACAAACGGTTGCGGCCAACACCAACATGGAACGATTCATCTTTGTCATTGCAGATCTCCTTGGAATTCTGTCGGCCGGGTCACGCGGGAGAAGCCCCTGCCGAGCACTTGCTTCCTTATACTTTAACTCCAGCGACGGACGTCAACTGCCGGAGCGCTTTCCGAAACGCCAACAAGATGGCATCTCATAAGAATCGGCGCAACCCCCTTGAGTCAAGGGAACTGCGC